>JAJYTL010000244.1 GCA_021793055.1 Pseudomonadota bacterium | reverse complement strand
GGGTGACGAAAAGGAAGATGCCGGACAGCGCCAGCGCCGGCCACAATGCCGGCCACAGGGCTTCCCAAACCAAGGCCAGCCGGGCCGCGAGCAGCCGCCCCGAGAGAGCGGAACCCGGCCGGCCGGCGCGCATCAGCCGCCGGGGCCGCCCAGCCAGTCGGGCAGCGATTCGATGGCGAGAAGCTCGTCGTAGCTCGGCCGGCGGCGGATTACCGCGAAGCGCGCGCCATCGACGAGAACTTCCGGCACCAGGGGTCGCGTGTTGTAGGTCGAGGCCATCACCGCGCCATAGGCCCCCGCCGAGAGAAAGGCGACCAGATCGCCGGCCGCGAGCGGCGGCGTCAAACGGTCGCTCGCCAATACGTCGCCAGTCTCGCATACCGGGCCGACAAAATCGACCCGCGTCGGCGGCGCCGCGCCGTCGGCCGCGGCGACTGGCATAACTCCGTGATAGGCCTCGTAAAAGCTCGGCCGGATAAGATCGTTCATGGCGGCGTCAACAATGACGAAGGTCTTGGTCGCCCCGGTTTTGACGTAAAGCACCTCGCTCACCAGGATGCCGGCGTTGCCGACCAGCGCGCGGCCCGGCTCGAGCACGATCTCGCAGCCGAGATCGCTGGTCGACCGGCGCACGATCTCGGCGTAGGCCATGAGCTCGGGCGGCACCTCGTCGCGATAGGAAATGCCGAGCCCGCCGCCGAGATCGAGCCGCGGCACCTCGTAGCCGGCGGTGCGAAGCTTGCGCGCCAACTCGACGATGCGCTGGAAGGCGGCGGCGAAGGGCGAGAGATCGGTGAGCTGCGAGCCGATATGGATGTCGAGTCCGACCGGGCGGATATGCGCCAGCGCCGAAGCTTGCGCGTAGACCGCCTCGGCCCGCTCCCAGGGGATGCCGAATTTCGCTTCCGCCTTGCCGGTGGCGATCTTGGCGTGGGTCTTGGCATCGATCCCCGGATTGATGCGAAGCGCGACCGGTGCCAGGACGCCGAGCGCCGCCGCCTCGGCGTTCAGAGCTTCGAGTTCGGGCTCGGATTCGACGTTGAATTGCAGAATCCCGGCTTCGAGCGCATGGCGCATCTCGGCCCGGGTCTTGCCGACGCCGGAAAAGACGATGCGCGACGGCGGGACGCCGACCTTCAACGCGCGCCGCAGCTCGCCTTCCGAGACCACATCGACGCCGGCGCCGAGTTCGGCGAAGATCTTGATCACCGAGAGGTTCGAATTAGCCTTCAGCGAATAGCAGATCGTCACCGGCATGTCAGCGAAGGCATCGGCGAAAAGTCGCCATTGGCGGCGCAGCGCCGCCGCCGAGTAGCAATAGACCGGCGTGCCGACCTCGGCGGCGATACGGGCGATGGGCACTTCCTCGACATGAAGGGCGCCCGAGCGATAGGTGAAGGGGGTCATGGTTGGCAATCCAGCGGCAAATTCCACGGCGGTCGGGCGATTCTGATGTTCGGCAACGCGACTTCCGACTTTTCCGGATTGCTGCCGCGCGGTGACTCCAGCTTGCCCCTGCGGCCGCAGGCGGCGAGCGGCAAGGCGACGGCCTGGGGCGCCAGCACCACGACGAGCCGAATCTGGCGGGACAACCGGCCCGGCGGCGCCATCGGCGGCTAAACCAGGGTCTTGCGCGCGCGGGCGATGGCCCGGCGCACGCCAGCCGGCGCGGTGCCGCCGAAGCTCGCCCGGCTTTTGACCGCGCGGTCGATGTCGAGCACCTTGCGCGCGGCACGGCCGGCGCCCGGAATCGCGGCATCGATCTCAGCCTCGGGCAATGCTGCGAGATCGACGCCGCGCCGTTCCGCCGCCTGCACCAGCCGGCCGACCGCGTGATGGGCGTCGCGGAAGGAGAAGCCGCGGGCCTGCACCAGCCAATCGGCAAGATCGGTGGCGGTGATATGGCCGAGCGCGGTCGCCGCGCGCATCGCCGTCGCCTCTGCCTTGAGATCAGCGACCATGCCCGCCATGGCGGCGAGCGAAAGATCGAGATCGTCGGCGGCGCGAAAGGTCGGCGCCTTGTCTTCCTGCATGTCCTTGCCATAGGCGAGCGGCAGGCCCTTCATCACTATCACCAGGGCCTGCAAGGCGCCGGCGATTGCGCCGGTCTTGGCCCGCACCAACTCGGCGGCATCGGGGTTACGCTTCTGCGGCATGATCGAGGAGCCGGTGGTGAAGCCATCCGAAAGCCGCACGAAGCCGTAGGCCGGCGACGACCAGATGACGAGTTCCTCGGCGAGGCGCGAGAGATGCACCGCCGCGATCGTCGCGACGGCGAGATATTCGAGCGCGAAATCGCGATCGGAGACGGCATCGATCGAATTCGCCATCGGCCGCGCGAAGCCGAGCGCGCGGGCGGTCATGGCGCGGTCGATCGCGAAGGAGGTGCCGGCGAGCGCCGCGGCGCCCAAGGGAGATTCGTTCATCCGCCGGCGGCAGTCGGCCGCCCGCGAGCGGTCGCGGGCGAACATCTCGACATAGGCCATGAGATGATGGCCGAAAGTGACGGGCTGCGCCGGCTGGAGATGGGTGAAGCCCGGCATCACTGTCTCGGCGTGGCGCTCCGCCTGATCGAGCAGGGCGCACAACAGCGCCACCAGGCCGGCATCGAGCCGATCTAACGCCTCGCGCACCCAGAGGCGGAAATCGGTCGCCACCTGGTCGTTGCGCGAGCGCGCGGTGTGCAGCCGCTTGGCGGCCGGGCCGATCAAGGCGCCGAGCCGGGTTTCGATGTGCATATGGATATCTTCGAGCGCCGGATCGATGACGAAATCGCCGGCCGCGATCTCGGCCGCGATCCGATCCAGGCCGCGGGCGATGCGCTTGCCGTCGGCGGCGCTCAGGATGCCGGTCGCGACCAGCATGGCGCAATGCGCCTTCGATCCCGCGATATCCTGGCGATAGAGCCGCCGGTCGACCGCGATCGAGGCGTTGATCTCCTGCATGATCGCCGAAGGCCCGGCCTGAAACCGACCGCCCCAAAGCGGATTGGCCTCGGGCTTGGTGGTGGATTTTGCCTTGGTGGCGGATTTCCTGGTCTTGGCCATAGCGGATTCCGAAAAACCTCAAGCGGCGGCCGAGCCCGATCCCTCGGGGCCCGGCACCGCCCACCTTTTACTCCGTCTTGGCAAGACAGACCAGAACCGCCTGCCGCCCAATCGCCGCGGCGCGCCCCCGTCGGCGCTTCAGCGCGTCGGGACGGGAACCTCGCTGCGGTAATCGTAGAAGCCGCGCTGGCTCTTGCGGCCGAGCCAGCCGGCCTCGACGTATTTCACCAGCAGCGGGCAGGGGCGGTACTTGCTGTCGGCGAGGCCCTCGTAGAGCGCCTGCATCAGGTTGAGGCAGGTATCGAGGCCGATGAAATCGGCGAGTTGCAGCGGCCCCATGGGATGATTGGCGCCGAGGCGCATGGCGACGTCGATCGCCTCGACCGAGCCGACGCCCTCATAGAGGGTATAGACCGCCTCGTTGATCATCGGCAGAAGGATGCGGTTGACGATGAAGGCAGGGAAGTCCTCGGCGTTGGCCGGCGTCTTGCCGAGCTTGATGGTGAGCTCGCGGATTTCGCGGAAGGTCGCCTCGTCGGTGGCGATGCCGCGGATCAGCTCAACCAGCTGCATCACCGGCGCCGGGTTCATGAAATGCATGCCCATGAACTTTTCCGGCCGGTCGGTGGTGGAGCCGAGGCGCGTCACCGAGATCGACGAGCTCGAGGTCGCGATCAGGGTTTCCTTCTTGATCAGCGGACAGAGCGCGGCGTAGATCTTGCGCTTGACGCTCTCGTCCTCGCTTGCCGCCTCGATCACGAGATCGACGTCGGCGAAGTCCTCGATCCGGTCGGTCACATGGATGCGCCCGAGAGCCGCAGCCTTTTGCGCCGCCTCGATGGCGTGGCGGCCGATCTGGCGGTCCATGTTGTGCGAAATGGTCTGCAGCGCCTTGTCGATCTGCTCGCGATTGACGTCCTGAAGGACGACCTCGTAACCCGCCAACGCACATACGTGGGCGATTCCGTTGCCCATCTGGCCGGCGCCGATCACGCCGATTTTCTGAATCATTTGCGATCAGCCCCCCGCTCGATTTCCCTGGCCCTACTTCGACAGTTCCGCATCCAACTCGGGAACGATCGTAAACAGGTCGCCCACCAAGCCGTAGTCCGCAACCTGGAAGATCGGCGCCTCTTCGTCCTTGTTGATGGCGACGATGACCTTGGAATCCTTCATCCCGGCGAGATGCTGGATGGCGCCGGAAATGCCGACGGCGATATAGAGATCGGGCGCGACGATCTTGCCGGTCTGGCCGACCTGGTAATCGTTCGGCACGAAGCCGGCATCGACCGCGGCGCGGCTCGCCCCGACGGCGCCGCCGAGCTTGTCGGCCAAGCTCTCCAGCAATTTGAAGTTCTCGCCCGATTGCAAGCCGCGGCCGCCGGAAACCACGACGCGCGCCGCGGTGAGTTCGGGTCGGTCGGACTTGGAAAGCTCCTGGCCGACGAAGGACGACCGATCGGAAACCTCGGCCGCCGCGATGCGCTCGACCTCGGCGGCGCCGCCTTCCGCCTTGGCGGCGGCGAAGCCGGTCGCGCGCACCGTCGCGACCTTGACCTTGTCGGCGGATTGCACGGTCGCCATGGCGTTGCCGGCATAGATCGGACGGACGAAGGTGTCCGGAGTCTCGACCTTGACCACGTCGCTGATCTGGGCGACGTCGAGCAGCGCGGCGACCCGCGGCATCACGTTTTTGCCGTTGGCGCCCGCCGCCGCGAGCACGGCGCCATAGCCCTTGGCCTGCACCAAGCCGACGATCAGCGGCGCCAGGTTCTCGGCCAGCTGGTTGGCATAGGCGGCGTCCTCGGCGAGCAGCACCTTGGCGACGCCGACGACCTTGGCCGCGGCATCGGCGGCGGCAGCGCATCCCGCGCCCGCGACCAGCACGTGCACTTGCAGATCGATCGCCGCCGCCGCGGTGACGGTATTCAGCGTCGCGTTTTTCAGCGCGCCGTTCTCGTGTTCAGCAATAACCAGGGACGGCATTAGATCACTCCCGCTTCGTTCCGCAGCGCGTTGACGAGCTCGACCACGGTTTTGAGCTTGCGGCCGCCTTGACGCTTCGGCGGCTCCTCGACTTTCAGCACCTTAAGGCGCGGCGCGATATCGACGCCGAGATCTTCCGGGGTCTTTTCCTCGATCGGCTTCTTGCGCGCCTTCATGATGTTCGGCAGCGAGGCGTAGCGCGGCTGATTGAGGCGAAGATCGGT
>JAJYTL010000243.1 GCA_021793055.1 Pseudomonadota bacterium | reverse complement strand
GGTGCTCACCGGCATGCGGCACTTCCGGCACTAGCGCGCGACGATTTCGGTTTGCTCGGAACCGAAATCGTGTCCGCGCGCTGTTCTAATGACTGGGCGCGACGATTTCGGTTTGCTCGGAACCGAGGTCATGTCCGCGCGCTGTTCACGGCGGCGGAGCGAGGAGAGGCGGCGATGACGGCGACGCGCGAACACCGCTACGCGATCACCACCCGCTGGAGCGGCAACACCGGGCGCGGCACCGCCGATTACCGCGCCTACGAACGCCGCCACGAGATCGAGATCGCGGGCAAGTCCGCGATCCAAGGCTCCGCCGACCCCGCCTTTTGCGGCGACGCCAGCCGCCACAACCCGGAGGAGCTTCTGGTCGCCGCGCTCTCCGCCTGCCACATGCTGTGGTATCTGCATCTTTGCGCCGAGGCCGGCATCGTCGTGACGTCCTATGTCGATGCGGCGGAAGGGCTGATGCAAGAGGAGGCCGGCGGCGCGGAGCGTTTCGTTCGCGTCGTGCTGCGGCCGAAGATCGAGATCGCTTCCGGCGACGCGACGCAAGCGCGAGCGCTGCACCACGCTGCGCACGAGAAATGCTTCATCGCCAATTCGGTGAACTTCCCGGTCGAGGTGGTGGCGGAGATTAGCGGCGTGGGGTGACATCCGAGCCGTAGCTCGGCCGGATGGCTCGATGCAGGTCGGCAAGGCTGAGTTCAGCCGTCATTCTCGCCGGCTTGTCGCACCTTATGTATTATGAGCGGGAAACGGATCGGTCAGCAGAAAGAGCGCCCAGCCTGCCAGCGGTAGTTACGAGCCAATTGCCGCTACGCGCGTCCTGCTTGTCTTCCTGATAGCCCGAACGATCCTTTTCGCTTCGCCGTCCGAACGCAGATCATGACGAGGCAGCCAGGCTTCGAGGTTTGCGAGCACTGTCGGGTTCCGGTTTTGTCGGGCCACTTCGTCGAATTTTGTCTGCGCGGTATATTGCCTCCGACAACCGAGGGAATTGATGAACGTCAAAAGCGACAGGTGGAACGCCACCAGACGATCCCACCTAAATCGAACTTCGGCGCGACTAAGGCCATCAAAGTAGCGCAGGGCGCTATCCAAGATGGTCTCACCACCGTTCGATGCCTGTTTGAGCAGATCGTCAAATTCACCAGACTTTACGAAACCTTCGGGGCGCAGACAGAAGTCACAACATCGCCGTAGCCGATCTGAAAAGAAGCGATCAGTCTCGTAAAAGTCGTTGTACGAAAGCCCTTTGCACAGTGCTACGTCGGTCATGACCCAATGCAGGGCCGCTGCGTAATTTAGAAAAACAAAATCTTCTTTACGGGCGATCCTCGCGTCCAAATGGACCGCCTCGGCCTCAAGCCGGCGCACCAGAGAGCACACGTTCAGAAAGCGATAGACAAACGTCCTAAAGTAGTAACGATCGGGATTCGCGTACTCGCCTTTAACGTCAAGCCACCCCTGTGCATGGTTCTGATAAAGATTCCAGAGCCTATAATTCATCGTGTTAGCTGCGCGCAAGAGGCCCCCGTGGTGGCAACCGATAAGTTCACGGAGCTTCTTTCGTTGGTCACATTCATATTCGACCTTGGCTAAGAGTCGAATCTCGCTGCGCCTGAAGAGGTACGACACGATGGCAGACACAACGGCCGCTACAATCGCAGCCCAAAGCAGCTGCGTGTTGGCGGTAAGCAGGGTGGCGATTTCGCTCATTGTGCGCACCACAGCGTTGCGAGCCCAAGTGAAACGCAGCGTCTAAGTACGGCTGGCCGATGCCCCCTAATTCGGCACCCGGCTCAAGCGCCACTTCACCACCGTCTCGGTGCCTTCGGCCGCGCCGCGCACGACGATCTGCTCCGCCCGGCGCGGCTGGCCGAAGCCGAGATAGACGCTTTCCTCCACCGTCACCGCGCCGCCTTCGACGCGGAAGCGAAAGCCGGCGCCGGTCGGCGTGCGCAACAGCACCGCGACGCCGCTTTGCATCGGCGAGGCCTGGATGTTGGGGTGGAGATGGAAGCGGATGGCAAAGGGCAGCGGCTGCGCCGGCGCGCGGCCGACCAGCGCGTCCTCGCCGCGCAGGTCGTCGCCCGAGGCGTCGAGATAAAGCCGCCGGCGATGGCTAAGGCCGAAGGCCGACTGATAGCCGGAATGGCTCGCCTCGAGCCAGATCGAGCCGTCGGCCTCGGCCCGGTTGCTGATCACCGGCACGGGCAGGCGCACGGGCCGGCCCTGCGGCCCGAGCTGCAACGAATCGGTGTCGTTCAGGCACAGCGTCGAATGCGCGGCGGTCGCCCGCATCGCCCGCGCCCAATCGCCGCTCGGGTTTTCCGGCGCGCCGCAATTCACCATCATGCGCTCGCGGCCCAAGGACAGCTCGAAGCTCAGGCAGCCGGCATGGGCGCGGCTGCCGGCGGCGGTCGATTGCGGCTGGCCGACGTCGACGATCATCAGCATGCGCCGGGCGCTCAGGCGCTCGAAGCCCGAGAACGGCAGGCTCGCCGGCGGCTTGCCCTTGGCCTCAGAGCGGGCGAGAGTGAAATCGATCGTCGCGTCGGCGTCCTCGCGGCCGCCGTTGAAGAGCGCGAGGCCGCCATCGCCATGGCGGAAGGCGCGCAGCGCCGGCGCCATGCGGTCGATCGCGTGCTGCAGGCTTTCCGGCACCTCGGTCTGCGCCTGGATCATCGCCTGTCGCAGCGCCACCAGGTCTTGCAGCGCCCGCAGCAACAGCGAGGGATCGCGCAAGACGTGGCCGCCGTCGGGCAGCACCTCCGCCACCAATTCGCGCTCCAACGCGCGCAGGCCGTATTTCAGCTTGCGCGGCAGCAGCGCGAGCCCGACATAGACCAGCCCGACCGCGGCCGCGAGCCGGCCGGGGCCGGCCGGCGCCTGGTTCACGGTGCGGGCCAGGTGGCGGCTCTGGCGCCCCAGGCTGTCGAGGAAGACGTCGCGCCAGGCGGAATCGGTGTTGCGGAAAAGGAATTCCGCGTGGCTGAACCAGTTGATCAGCCGCCGGCCAAGAATGTCGGGCCGCCAGGCGAAGCGCTCAAAGCGCTGGTAGTTGGCGATCCAGGAATCGATCAGGGCGCGGGTCTGGCGATGGGCGGCGTCGCCGCCCGCCGCCTCGAAATGCCTGAGCCAACCGAAGCCCTGCAACTCGGCCCGCCAGGCGTCGCTCATATCCGGCAGCCGCCAGGGCTCGGTCATCGGCGCCAGGACTTCCTCGCCGGCGAAGCGGTAGCGGCCCTGGAAGAGATGGTTGGCCTCGGCGATGTCGCCCGGCCAGGGGTTGTGCAGCCAAAGCCGGATCTGCGCCGCGCGCGGCCGCCACAAGGTCGCGGAATAGAGCGGCAGGCCGAAGAAGAGCTGGGCGATCGCCAGGCGAAGCCCGTCGCGCGGTGCGGTGCGCCGCGGCGAGGCGCTCATCTAGCTGCCGCCCCGAAGACGGGCGATGTTGGCGGCGTAAGATTCGGCGCCGCCAGCGAAGACCGCCGTGCCGGCGACGAGAAAATCGGCACCGGCGGCGATCACCGGCGGCGCGGTCTCGGCCGTGATGCCGCCGTCGACGGCGAGATCGATCGTCCGCCCCAAGGCATCGATCGCGGCGCGCAGCCGCGCGATCTTGGCGAGCTGGCTCGGGATGAAGGCCTGGCCGCCGAAGCCCGGATTGACACTCATCACCAGCACCAGATCGACCTCGTCCAGCACCTGCAACGCGGCCTCGACCGGGGTGCCGGGGTTGATCGCGACGCCGCTCCGCTTACCGGCGGCGCGAATGGTCTGCAGCGTGCGGTGCAGATGCGGCCCGGCTTCCGGGTGGACGCTGACGATATCGGCGCCCGCCTTGACGAAGGCGGGCACCAGCGGGTCGACCGGCGAGATCATCAGATGGACGTCGAAAGGCAGCTTGCTATAGGGCCTGAGGCCGGCGACCACGGCCGGGCCGATGGTGAGGTTGGGCACGAAATGCCCGTCCATGACATCGACATGGATGAAATCGGCGCCGGCGGCGGTGACGGCCGCGATCTCCTCGCCGAGCCGGGCAAAGTCCGCCGCCAGGATCGAGGGAGCAATTCGCACCGGCTGCTGCATGGTGATTCTGGTAGCAGGTTGCCGGTAACGCCGCAAGCCGGAGCGTCGACCGGCAGCGGATTCGGCTGCGGCAAGCGCCGCCGGCCGGCGGTGAGTAGGCGTTATTTTTTGCGCAGCATACGTGCAGCAAAAAATCCGTCCATGCCGCCCCATTCCGCGAAATGGCAGGGCAATGTGCGCAGCATGCCGTCCGCGGTCAGAAGCTCGGCCCGGCCCGCGACCTCCTCGGGCGCGATGGCATCAAGCGCGAAATCCGCCGTCGCGGCGAGAAAGGCCGCGATCTGCGCCGGCCCTTCCTCGGGTTCGAGCGAGCAGACGCAATAGACCAGCCGGCCGCCGGGCGCGACCATCGCCGCCGCCGCCTTGAGCAGCCGTGCCTGCAAGGCAGTGAGCGGGCCGAGATCGGCGGCACGCTTGGCGTAGGCGACGTCGGGCCGCCGCCGCAGCGTGCCTGTCGCGGAGCAGGGCGCGTCCAAGAGCACCGCCGGGGCCGGCGCCTCGGGCCGCCAGGCCGCCGCATCGGCGGCGATCACCGTCGCCGTCAAGTTCAGCCGCGCGAGATTGGCGGTGAGCCGGGCGAGCCGGGGCGGCGCGCGGTCGATAGCCGTGACCACGGCGCCGGCGGCGGCGAGCGCCGCGGTCTTGCCGCCGGGCGCGGCGCAGAGATCGATCGCCCGCTCGCCCGGCATCGGGCGCAGCAATTTGGCCGGGAGCGCCGCCGCCGCGTCCTGCACCCACCACTGGCCGGCGTCGTAGCCGGGCAGGGCCTCGATCGGGCCGTCGAAGGCGCGCCGGAGCGTGCCGGTCGGGAGCTGTTGCGCCGCCAGCCGCGCGGCCCACAACGCCGCCTCGGCCGGGTCCTTGACCGAGATATCGAGCGGCGGCTCGGCAAGATGCACCGCCGCCATGGCGCGCGTCGTCGCCTCGCCATAGGTTTCGCACCAGCGCGCCCAGAGCCAGGGCGGCGTGTCGAGCCGGGCGGCATCCTGCGCAGCGACCAGCGCCGCGCCTTCGCGCGCGATCCGGCGCAGCACCGCATTGACCAGGGCGCGGTGCGGCGTCGCCGCGGCAAGCCGCACCGAGCCGTCGACCGCGGCGTGCGGCGCCGTGCCGAGGAAGAGAAGCTGCGCCGCGCCGAGCCGGAGCGCGTCCTGCGCCAGCGCC
>JAJYTL010000242.1 GCA_021793055.1 Pseudomonadota bacterium | reverse complement strand
CGACGGCATCTGCGCCGGCGCCGGCGCGATCCTCGCCATGGCCTCCGATCTGCGCTACGGCACGGCGCGAAGCAAGGTGGCGTTTCTGTTCGTCCGCGTCGGGCTCGCCGGGGCCGATATGGGCGCAACCCACATCCTGCCCCGGATTGTCGGCGCCGGCAGCGCGGCGGAGGTGCGTTACACCGGCCGCGCGATGGACGGCGCGGAGGCCGAACGCTGGGGCTTCTACAACAAGATCTGCGCGCCGGAAACCGTGTTGGCGGACGCGCAAGCGCTGGCCGCGCGGCTCGCCGCCGGGCCGACCTTCGCCCATGGCATGACCAAAAAGTGCCTGCACCAGGAATGGGACATGTCGATCGACGCCGCCATCGAAGTCGAGGCCGAGGCCCAGGCCATCTGCATGCAAACCAAGGACTACGGCCGCGCCTATCGCGCTTTCGTCGCGAAGCAGGCGCCGGTCTTCGAAGGCAATTGACCGGCGACCGCTCGTTCCTCGACTGGCCGTTCCTTGACGATGGCAATCGCGCCATCGTCAAGACCTTTGAGACCTGGGTCGCGGGAGACCTGCCGGCGCTCTGTGGTCCGGAAGAGGAGGATGCGGCGCCTGCAGTGCGCCGCCTGGTGACCGCTATGGGGCAGGCGGGCTTGCTCCGCCACGCCGCGCCGGGCGGCGGCGGCGCCAACGGCGGGCTCGAGGTTCGCAACCTCTGCTTGGCGCGGGAAACTCTCGCCCGCGCGTCGGGCCTCGCCGATTTCGCCTTCGCCATGCAGGGCCTCGGCAGCGCGCCGATCAGCCTTTATGGCAGCGACGCGCAGCAGCAGCGGTTCCTGCCGGCGGTGCGCGAGGGCCGGGCGATCGCGGCCTTCGCGCTCTCGGAGGCCGAGGCCGGCTCCGACGTCGCGGCGATCGCGACGCAGGCGACCAAGACCGCCTACGGCTATCGCCTCGACGGCGGCAAGTGCTGGATTTCCAACGCCGGCCTGGCCGACCTTTACGTGGTCTTCGCCCGCACCGGCGAAGGTCCCGGCACCAAGGGCCTTTCCGCCTTCATCGTCGATGGCGACACGCCCGGTCTCGCGCTCAGCCAGTCGCTCGATATCATCGCGCCGCACCCGATCGGCAGCCTCAGCTTCGACAACTGCCGCGTCGGCGCCGATCGCCTGCTCGGCCAGCCGGGCGAGGGTTTCAGGATCGCCATGGCAACCCTCGACATTTTTCGCTCGACGGTCGGGGCGGCGGCGCTCGGCTTCGCGCGCCGCGCCCTCGACGAGGCCGTTCAGCGCGCCGCGACACGCCAGCTTTTCGGTCGTGCCCTGGCGGATTTGCAGATTATCCAAGGCAAGATCGCCGACATGGCCCTGGCGGTCGACGCTGCCGCCCTGCTGATCTATCGCGCCGCCTGGACCAAGGATTGCCGGGGCGGGCGCATCAGCCGCGAAGCCAGCATGGCCAAGCTCTTCGCCACCGAGCAGGCGCAGCTCGTCATCGATCAGGCGGTGCAGATCTTCGGCGGCCTCGGCGTCGTGCGTGGCGTGACGGTGGAGCGGCTCTACCGCGAGATCCGCGCCCTCAGGATATATGAGGGCGCGAGCGAGGTGCAGAAGGTTATCATCGCGGGCCAAGTGCTTCAGGCCGCGAAATCCGGCGCCTGATTCCAGGCCCGGCGCCGACCGGCGTTAGAAAACCTAGCTGATCACGACGCGGTTGCGCCCCGAGCGCTTGGCCTCGTAGAGCGCCTTGTCGATGCGCTGTAGAAAGGCATCGCCGTTCTCGTGCGGCCGCAATCCGGCGACGCCGAAACTCGCGGTGACCGGATGACGCAGGGGCGCGACGTGGACCGTCGCCAGGGCGGCCCTAATCCGCTCGGCGATGACGAGGGCCATCTCCAGATGGGTATGCGGCATCAGCGCGACGAATTCCTCGCCGCCGAACCGCGCGACGATGTCGGTCGCCCCGTCTCCCGGCGCAGCAAGCCGCCGGAGGTCGCGAGCGCGTCGTCTCCGGCCTCGTGGCCGTAGGCGTCGTTGATGCGCTTGAAATGATCGAGATCGGCGATGAAAGCGCAAAGCGCCTCGCCGGTCCGTTCGACGCGGCCGACCTCGGCGGCCAGCGCCTGATCCAATCGGCGGCGGTTGCCGACGCCGGTGAGCGGATCGGTCAGCGACGCCCCGAGAATCTGCGCCTCCCGCTGTTGCAGCTGAAGGTTGGTCTGCGCCAGCCGCAGCTGCGCGGCAGCATAGTCGCGATTGAACTCGAGAACCTTATCATAGAGGCCCTCGAGTTCCTCGATCTCGTACTCGGCCAGAATCCGCAGCCGTTTGCCCGCGCGCCAGACGCGGGCGCGCAGAGACCGCGTCCGCCCCGCATCGTCCTCGATGGTCAACAGCCCGTGGTAGACTTTGCCGTCGGCGTCGGCAGCCGCGCCGACGAGGGTGGCAAAATCGGGTTGCCGAAAGAACCGAGCGACGCGCCGCCCGGTCGCCTGACCCTGTTCCGCCATGATCAGCCGCAGGAAGCCGCGGTTCGCCTCGATGAGTGCGCCGTCCTCGTCCACCGTCGCGGCCGCGACCGCGAGCAGCGGCGCAACATAAGGTCCGAACCACGGCGCGGGATGCGTCATGCGCCGACCAGCCGATTGGCGTGGGCGAGCGCGCTCCGCGCGTCATGGCCATCGGCGTCGGCGCCCACCAGATCGACCAGCCGGCTGAAGCGGTTGATGGCCAGCCCCCCACGATTACCGCCGGTCGGGCGCGGCGCGGCGGCTCGTTCCGCGCCGCGATGACGTCCTCGGCGGCGCGCAGTTGCGGCGGGAACGCAATCGACAGCCCGACGAGATCGGGCGCCCATTCCTGCGCTTGCAGGACCAGCGCCGGGCCCGGCACGTTGGCGCCGAGGTAGCGCACATCTCAGCCGCCGAGCTGGAACGCATCGGCCACCATGCGCAGCCCGAGCGCGTGGTCATTTCCCTCGACGCAGGCGAGAAGCGCCCGCTTGCCGTTCGGCGCGACCGGCGTCGAGCGCAGCAGGCCTGCCGTCATCACCGATTGCGCGATTGCGGTAGCCATGTGTTCTCCTGCGACCGCCACTTGGTTCGCCTGCCATTTCTCGCCGATCTGGTAGAGCACGGGTTGGACGACGTGAAGTTCGATCTCGCTGAGGCTGCGCCCGCCGTCGGTGCAGCGTTGCATGATCGCCAAGGCCTCCCGGTGATCGCCGGCAAGCAGCGACGACAAGAAAACGGCCGCCTCCGGCCACGGATCCGGCGCCTGCGGCGCGGCTGCCGGCGCGGTTTCGGCGTTCAGAAAGTCTCGTCGCGCCGCGCGCAGCGCCGCCGTCACCGCCGCGGCTTCTGCCGGCTCCATGCGCTCGGCATAAAACGCGGCCAGCCATTCGAGCGACGGCGCCACATGCTCCCGCGGGGTGCCCCTTGCCGCGATCACGCTGGCGTACCAGCAAAGGTAGTCCACCATCGGCGGTGCTACGCCGAATTCCAGCGCCGGGCGCAGAAATTCCAGGTGCAGTGCGATGTCCTCGCGGCAGGTCTTCCGTCCGCGTGGCCCGTACTGTTCGTAAATCGGCCCGTAAGTGGCGTAAAGGCGCTCCGTCACGGCATCTGCGGCCTCGGTCCGAAGCGCGTCGAACCGCCGCAGCCCTTCCGCGCCTACGGTTTCGAGTCCGGCATTCATAGCCAGCCCTTGTGTCGCTACGCCTTTAGCCTGCACTGACCGCGAGCCGCCATATCGCGAGCGGGACGGCAAAGTCCGGCGAACGGCGGACCGCGATCCAGACTGGCTATGCACAAGGCCGCGCCCGCCACGGCGCGGGTCCGTGGTAACGCCAAGACGCGCCTCGGCCCTTGACCCAGATCAAGCGTCGGCGCGGCCGAGATCGGGACCGAATTGTTTTTTTCGGCGGGGGATTGCAAGTCCGGCGACGCCGCCGGGTGTCGCGCTACGCGACGCCGAGGCGGTTCAAGTACTGGCCCATGTTCTGGCGCAGCGTTTCGGCATTTCGCGCTAACTCGCCGGAGGCTGCGGCCACTTCGGCGGAGGCCTTGCCGGCCTTAACGGCCGCGTCGTTGACGGTGACGATGCTGTGCGACACGTGCTGCGCGCCGACGGCGGCCTGCGAGACGTTGCGGGAAATGTCCCGGGTGGTCGCCGTTTGCTCCTCCACCGCCGCGGCGATGGTGGTGGAGATATCGGCGGTTCTGCTGATCACCGTAGCAATGCCCTGGATCGCGCCAACCGATTCCGTGGTGGCCATCTGCATGCCGCCGATCAGGCCCGATATCTCCTCCGTCGCCTTGGCGGTCTGACTGGCGAGGGCCTTGACCTCGCTCGCCACCACGGCGAAGCCTTTCCCCGCCTCGCCCGCGCGTGCCGCCTCGATCGTAGCGTTGAGTGCCAGCAAATTGGTCTTGCCGGCGATTTCGCGGATCAGGCCGACCACGTCGCCGATTTTCTGCGCCGCCTCGGCCAAATTCTGGATCGCGCTGTTGGTGGCCTCGACTTCCTTCACCGCGTGCGTGGCGATGCCGGTGGACTCGCTCACCTGTCGGCTGATCTCGTTGATCGACGCGGACATTTCCTCGCCGGCACTCGCCACGGTCTGCACATTGCTGGATGCCTGCTCCGCGGCGGCGGCGACTTCGGTAGCTTGCCGCGTGGTTTCCTCCGCCGTGGCCGACATGGATTCGGCGGTGGCACGCATTTCGGTAGCCGTCGCGGCGACGCTGTCGGCAATGCCCTTGACCTCAGTCGCCATGGTGACCTGCTCGGTGATGTCGATGGCGTATTCGACGACCTTGAACGGCTTTCCGTTCATGTCGAAGATCGGGTTGTAGCTGGCCTCGACCCACAGTTCCTTGCCGCCCTTGGCGATCCGTTTGTAATGGCCGGCATCGTATTCGCCGCGCCCGAGCCTTTCCTTGAACGCTTGGTATGCCGGGCTCTTGAGATAGACGGGATCGACGAAGATGCCGTGGTGCTGGCCGCGGATTTCCTCCAGCGTATAGCCGAACAGGTTCAGATAGTTCTCATTGGCGTCGAGAACCTTGCCATCAGGGGTGAACTCGATCACCGCCTGCGCCTTGCCGATCGCCGCCAGCTGGCCCTCGAAATCCGCGCTTTTTAACTTCTCCGCCGTGATGTCGGTGGCGTATTTCACCACCTTGAAGGGCTTTCCGTTCAGGTCGAAGATCGGGTTGTAGCTCGCCTGGACCCACAGCTCCTTGCCGCCCTTGCCGATCCGTTTGTAATGACCGGAATCGTACTC
>JAJYTL010000241.1 GCA_021793055.1 Pseudomonadota bacterium | reverse complement strand
ATGCCAATCAGCTTCATTTTTCTCGGGGTGATCGCGAGAGGCACCGCGACCCAATCGAACATGGTCTATGGGTTGCACGTTACGGAAGTGTTTTACGCGACGTTTCTTCTCCTGCTCTATTTCAACGCCGCGCGGTCGCGGTGGGCCACCGCCATCTGGCTGGTGGTGCTTCAGGCCGCCATCTGGCTGATCGATTACTGGATGTATGTGACGCACGCGCACGGCTGGGGGCTGATGCTCCGCACCGATTGGATCCCGGCAACCTACGTGGCCGTGGTCCTGCTGGCGGCGCTGTTGTGGCCAAGCCTTTCGCGCGACGCGGCCCGCCTGCCGCAGCGGCTGACGGCGGGAGGCCTGACGCATTGAGCCCTAGCGGGTCGACCCGGCACATGCCGCCGCGGTCATGTCCGGTGGAGCGGGGAAGTGGCGCCGATGTCGCGTCGTCGCGGCGCCAAAAGGACGGCGATAAGGGGAATGAGATGGTTGCGCTGATGCGGTGCCGTGATTGGGGGCAGGGTCAAGAGCGGGAGGGTGCCGCGATGAACGGCTTCTGGCGTCGGAAACGACTTTCGTTAGCTCTCGCTTTGATCGCGACGGCAGTCGGCATGGCGTGCGCCTCCACCGGTTTTGCCGCCGTACGGACGACCCATCCGCCGTTGCTGCATATGACGGTCAACCTTAAGGATCGCGCCGCATTGCGAAACGGCGCGCTGTACTTCGCCAATCAGTGCGAGGCGTGTCACAGCATTCAAGGAACACGCCTTGCGGAATTGGCGAAGCCCCTTGGCTTAAGTCGCGTCGCCATCCTGAAGGATTTCGACGGCACCGGCGGAAAGTATTACCAGACCATAACCTCCGCAATGCCGGCAGGGATCGCCCATAAATTCTTCAATAAAATTCAGCCGCCGGATCTCACCGTCATCGCCAAGCGGCGGTCCGCAGACTGGCTCTATACATATCTCAATTCGTTCTATCTCGATCCGTCGCGGCCCACCGGGGTCAACAACGTCGTTTTCTATAACGTTTCGATGCCCGACGTGCTCGCGAGCCTGCAAGGGCTCCAGGCGCCGGTAAAGAAGGACGGCTACCGCTTCGGTCAGCATACCGAGGTCGCCGTGGGCGTGAAGCCGGTGACGCAAGGGGCGATGTCGCCGGCGCAGTTCCGCGCCACGACGCGGGATATCGTCTCGTTCCTGTACTACGTCGCGCATCCGCACCAACAGGAACGCGAGGCGATCGGGAAATGGGTGCTGTCGGTCTTGGCGGCGCTCACGGTTCTGACCTTCTTGCTCTATAAGCTTTACTGGCGAAATGTCGTTCCGCCGGAGGGTGGACGCTGGTGGCGGTACGGGCGGAAATAGCCATCGGCCGGGCATCGGCCGAGAGCGTCCGACGAGACGGTATCGGGCGGACCCGGCGGGACCACGGCGCGGCGCGCAGTCGATGGATGGTGGGATGCAGGGAGTGGCAATGCCGGGAGGCCTGACGGGGGCGAGCGGGAGCGCGGAGGCGGCGGCGAGACTGGGCCGCGCGGCTTACGCGGCCCAGGGCCTGGGTTTGATCTTCTATGTCCTCGGCCTTTGGCTCGAGGTCTATATCGACACGCGAAAGCTAGGCCGGGGCGACACGGACCTCTTTCGCGAAAGCCATCGGCGATGGCGCTTGCGCACGAGTCTTGTGTTCTTGACCTGGACAATACTGGGGGGCTTGGCCGTGCCCTTCGGGATCGGTTGGCCGGTCTTGGGCGTCGCCTACTTGTGGTACGTCTTGCGGGTCATGAAAGGCTGGTTTTATTGGCACCATGATCGCGTCATCGGGATGCGGAGTGTCGCGGCGGCGGGCGGGAGCGCGCCCAGCGCCGTGAGCGCCGGACCGCTTCGGCCATCGGCGCGTTCGCAATGACCGCCATGGATCGTGCCCCGACGTTCGAGGCGTTCGCGAGCTATCGGCCGGCGAAGACGCTACTTAGGGATCGCGTCATTCTGATCACCGGCGCTGCCGAGGGGATCGGCCGCTCCGTTGCGATCGCTTGCGCCGCGGTCGGCGCGAACACGATTCTTCTCGACTGCAACGGTATCGGGCTGGAGATGACCGAGGAGGCCATCGCCGCCGCGGGAGGGCCCGCGCCGGTGCTGTGTCCGATGGACCTTGCAGGCAGCACGTTGGCGGAGTTTCAAACCGTCACAAAGCGGATCGATGAAACCTTCGGCAGGATAGATGGATTGGTCAATAACGCCGGCTGGATCGGTAGCCTAACGCCATTCGAGCACAGTGATCCCGCGATGTGGGCGAGGGCGCTGAACGTCAATCTCGCGGCGCCGTTCTTCCTGACGCAACAATGCATGCCGCTGCTGCATCGGTCGGCCGACCCGGTCGTGGCGTTTTCGCTGGATGACGCGCGGCGGGCCTATTGGGGCGGCTACGGCGTCGCCAAGGCGGGACTTGAGGGGTTTTTCTATATGCTTTCGGATGAGTATCATGCGGGAAGCGCGCATCCGTTGCGCGTATTCGGTATCGATACCGGCCCGGTCATGACGCCCGGCCGCCGGCGGCATTATCCTGGCGAGCAACCGGGCTTGCATCCGTCGCCGGAAGCCGTGGTCGGCCCCTATCTTTACGCTTTGGGGCCAGACAGTGCCGGGTGGACGGGCGTCATCTTGAGGCGCCCGCGCGAAAGCATTCCGGAAGAGCGCGCGCCAGCCAAATAAATCGACTGTCGCCACACGTCGGCTGCGGCCAATATCCGACCGCCGCCTTTGGGCCGGCTCGCCTTGCCGCGCGCAGTGACTCCAACACGGAGGAAATGGCAACGGCGGAAATTGACGCCGCCACCGCCCGTCTCGCGACGCCACGGCAAAGGACGCGGCTGTCTTCGTCAGCGCTCGTCTTGTGGTCCGTCGGACGATACTGTGAATTCGTCCCCAACCGTGACCCCAACCCTGAAGTTGCGTAATGCAAGGATATGATTCAGAAAATGTGAAATGCGACGCGGCCATGCCTCACGGGAAATATGGCCCATGGCGCAAAATGGGGCGCGCGCGATCTATGACTTGCACGCAAAGCCGGATGGGGGCACGGTTGGGCGCGAGGCCACAGGCCAGAGGCGCGATGCTTCGCCGTAGCGCTTTTCATGCAACTCGCCAAGGAAATTTGAATGCCACGTAAGAGCAAACTCTCTCCAGCCGCCATCCGTAGAATCTCTGCGTCGAAAGAGAGCGCTAAAGACCTGGCGGCGCGATACGGCGTGACGGCCGGTTATATTTATGCCATTCGACGGGGGCGTGGCCGAAAGGATGTTACCGTGGCCCCACCAACCGCCAAGGTTCGCCGGGGACAAAAGCCAATCCGTGCGCGCAACGGAGAAATAGATATTAATGCCCTTGCGGACGCGCTGGTCGATCGCCTTATCGCGCGGCTTAAAAGAATGTAAGGCCGAACCGATTGGCGTTTTGAAGGCCTTTCGCCAGAGCGATCAAGGGCGAGCAAAGGTTGGGACAACGCCCCCATAGATACATGGCGTGCGATCGGACCATGATTCCGCCTGCAAGTGACGGCTTGGAGTCCGCCGTGAAGGATAGTCGGGCGGTGATTTTCATACCGATTGGGGACGGAAAGCCGTGGCTGCGGGGCGTGGAGCTATCTCTGAAAATGGGTGATGGGGCATGAGAGGGCGGCGTATCGTGGCGGGTGTCGAAGCCTGCCAGAACCTCCCGAAGGAGCGATACGCCATGAAGGACGATAGCACGATCATCGCGTTTCAGCAGACCGGATTGATGACCGACCCGTTGACCGAGATTGCCCGCGAGGGCGCGCGCAGGGTGCTGGCGGCGGCTCTGAAAGCCGAGGCCGACAGCTTCGTGGCGCAATTTGGCGCAGAACTTTTGGCCGACGGACATCAGCGCTTGGTCTGGCACGGCGCCGGATCGGAGCGGGTGACCCAGACCGGGATCGGACCGATTACGTGCCTTCAGTTGGACGTGTCGTTAGCGGCCAGATTCGTGCCCCCGCGCAAAGACCAAAAGTGGGCCGAGTGGTCCGATCGAGGTACAGCGCGAGATTGATGCTTACGCGGCGTCGGTACCGTCGGTGTCCAGTGCGTCCGGTAAGGTTGCTACCATATCGGCGAAGAAATGGCTCCCGCGCAGGAGATGGGCGCGCATCTGCGCGCGCACTTGGTCGGCCATGCCCTCGTGGATGGCTTCCACGATCCGACCATGCTCGGCAAAGGAATTGGCGATCTCGCCCGGCTGCTGGAAGGGAT
The DNA here is from genome assembly GCA_021793055.1 of Pseudomonadota bacterium. Lineage (GTDB taxonomy): Bacteria > Pseudomonadota > Alphaproteobacteria > Ferrovibrionales > Ferrovibrionaceae > JAJYTL01. The sequence continues at coordinate 1,028 of JAJYTL010000241.1, read as the reverse complement.
AACGTTGATAGAGCCGGATCCGGGCGCGGATGGTGATCAGCTGCTGCGCCAGATACTCGTTGCGAGAGCCGGCGTAAATCGCCTCATGGAAACATCGATTGCACTCGGCGTAGCGCTCCACCTCCAGACTCGCGACGCAGGCTGCGCTCTCATCCCAGATTTGCCTGAGCTGTCGCCGCTCCTCGGGCGTCATGCGTCGGGCGGCATATTCGGCGGCAAGCGATTCGAGCTCGGTCAGGAACTCAGCCATAGCCACGATCTGGCGGATCGAGAGGCGCGCCACGAAGGCGCCCTGACGCGGGCGGATTTGCACGAGCCCCGCCGAGGAGAGCTGCATCAGCGCCTCACGCACTGGAGTGCGCGACACGACAAAGCGGGCCGCCAGCACCTGCTCGTCGAGCCGCTCTCCTGGCAGCAGCCTCCCCGAGAGAATCTCCGCCTCGATTGAGGTCTTGAGGCGTCCGGCCGAGCTCTCTTTCTCCGCTGCCATTCCGCTCGCTCCTTGCAAGACCGGGTCTTCATAGCACAGTGGCCATGGCGGTGCGAGTCCCAATGACTAAATGGTATACAATAATTTGTATATTGCATACATATTTAGCTTGACCATATGCAATGTCGCCAGTTTTAATCAGATTAATCGCCTCTGCTGTGCCAAACCAGGTACGTCGGCGAAGAGCGCGGCAGAGGGCGCGAGAGCGCCCGAGGCGACAGGCGTACGGCTATCGAACTGAGGGTGAAACAAATGGCCTTGCCGCTCGAAGGATTGCGTGTGCTCGACCTATCGCGCGCGCTGGCCGGCCCGTTCTGCACCATGATCCTCGGCGATCTCGGCGCCGACGTGGTCAAGGTCGAGCCCCTACCTGGGGGCGAGATGATCCGGAACTGGGGCCCATTCGACCACGATATCAGCGCCTATTTCCTAAGCGTGAACCGTAACAAGCGCAGCCTTGCGCTCAATTTCCGGGACCCTCAGGCCCTCGATCTCCTGCGCGACATGTCGGAGAGGGCCGACGTTCGGGGGGAGGATT
>JAJYTL010000240.1 GCA_021793055.1 Pseudomonadota bacterium | reverse complement strand
CTTGCCGTCTTGCTTTATGTCGATTCGGTGATCTCTCCGGCCGGCACCGGCGTGATCTATTCGACGGCCACCGCCCGCGTGCTTTATGCCGTCGGCAAGGAAGGCCTGATGGGCGAGTGGCTCGCCACGCTCTCGGACCGCGGCGTGCCGGTCGTCGGGGTCGCCGTCACCTTCATCGTCGGCCTGATTTTCCTGTTTCCGTTCCCGTCCTGGCAGAAAATCGTCACCTATATCTCCGCCGCCACTGTGCTGTCCTACGGCATCGGCCCGGCGGTGTTGCTGACGCTGCGCAAGAACCTGCCGATCGACCACCATCCGCGTCCCTTCACTCTCGCCTGGCCGAAGCTGGTTTCGGGACTTTCCTTCGTCATCTCGAATTTGATCATCTACTGGTCCGGCTTGAAGACCGACAGCTGGCTGTTTGGCATGCTGGCGGTGTTCTTCGTCATCTACATGGGCTACGAGTTGATGACGAAGGGCAGCCTGTCGCACCTGCAATGGCGCGGGGCGTGGTGGCTGATCCCCTATTTCACCGGCATGTGGCTCCTGGTCTATCTCGGCCCGACGGATCTGGTTGGCGGCCACAACCTCATCCCCTACCCCTTCGATCACGTGGTGGTGGCGGCCTTCAGCATCGCGATCCTGACTCTCGCGGTAGCGAGCGGCATGCCCGATCCGGAAGAGGCGCGCGCCACCATTCTCACGCCCGAACCCGAACTGCTCGGCCCGCCGCCAGCCGAATAGCCGCCCCAGCCCCCGTCGCGCGCGGCAGCCGAGCGCCGGTCAGCGCTGGCATCGGCCTTTCCCAAACGGCCCCCGGCCGTACCGCAAAGCACGCGCTGCGTGCTTACGCAGGTGGCGGCAAGCGCCTTCGGACGCAGCCCGCGCGCGTTCCCGGCTCCCAGCGCCACTCTTTATTAACCAATCGGGTTTCACCATCGATCCCAGCGAGGCCGGCCGGAACGCTCGGTTGGGGCTTCGGCTGAACGGAACGAAGCGATCAAGATGGGGGAATTGCCCATGCGTACGAGTACAGAACGTACCCTAGCGGAAAGCGTCGCGGTAACAGGCGCGCTAACACGACGGCCCATGGACAAACCCGGCCGCACCGAGAACCCGTCGCTGGCAACGCCGGATGAATTTTTCGAGCGCGGTCTCTGCCATTCCACCGGCCAGGGCGTGCCGCAGGACCTGGTCAAGGCGCATACCTTCTTCAACCTCGCGGCGCTGGCCGGAAACGCCCGCGCCCGCGAGATGCGGACGGAGGTGGCGCAGGACATGACGCCGGCCGAGATCGCGACCGCGCAACGCCGCGCGCGGGAGATATGGGGGCGACGCCACTAGGGGGCCCGACCGATCCCATCGGATCGGCGAGTAGGCTCACGATCGAAGTCGAGGCCAGGCGCCGTTTCAAACCCGGCCAAGCCGGCAAGCCCGCACCGCCGCCACGCCGTTCCTCGTCTGTCCCGCCGCAGTTTCGTTGACAGCAGCCCGTCCGGCACCTTAGAAGAAGCCAGCAAACGCCGTGATGACGACCGCTCTTCTTGCGGAGGGATGGCCGAGTGGCTGAAGGCGGCGGTTTGCTAAACCGTTAGGCGGGGTAAACCCGTCTCGGGGGTTCGAATCCCCCTCCCTCCGCCAACTCCCCACAAAACCGCGATAAATCAGAATAAAGAGGGGGCGCTCGCGCGCCCTCTTTTTTCGCCATAGCAGGCCGATTGCCACCGGATTGCCACCGTGAGGTTCTGACTTCGTGCCGCGCAGCGTCCGCGTCCTGTTGCTGGTGCGCCCCTACTGCCGGCGGTAAGCTCCTTCTCACGGCGCCCATCGAGGCTGAGGAGCGTTCGCCTGGGGGAGGGGAAGATGAGGAGCCTTATTTTCGCCGCAGCGTTTTGCTTGGCACTACTTTATTTTGCCGGCGCAGCGCCGGCTGCGAATTCACGGTTCATGGTTCTCGGAGTCGGTGCAAGTTCATGTGGCGTGTGGACTGCCGATCGACAGGGCCATGATGTATGGTCCAAAGCGAAGGCCTTCACAGACGAAGCCTGGGTCGAGGGATTCCTGACTGGCTACAACAAGTACGAGTCGGGCTCAAATAATGTCTCGTCAACCACGGATCCCGATGGAGTATTTGCCTACATCGACAATTGGTGCCGACAGCATTCTCTACGCGATATCGCCACGGCCTCCGAGGCGCTGATTTTAAAACTAGAGTACCGGCATCGCTAGATAGGGTGCTGAGCGGTTACCGCCCGGTTGCGTTCTCACTCCGTTGCCAGCGCACCGGCGAGCGCGGATTCGACGACCGCAGCCGCCTTTTCGTCGGTATTGCCGAATAGGTGTGCGTAGACGCCAAGCGTCACTGTCGGGTTGCTGTGGCCGATCCGTCAACTGATGGTCACCACGTCGAAACCTGCGGCGATGAGTTGCGAGACGTGCGTGTGACGAAGCGCGTGAAGCGCGATGGAGGGCAGCCTCAACACGCGGACGGTCCGCGCCCAATCGGCCGTCAGCGAATCCGGGGGCCACGGGCTCCCGTCCGGCCGTGCGAGCACGAGATCGTCAGGCCAGGCCTTCCCCATTCCGAGTGCCAGCCGCATCTCCGCTTGCTCGCGCCAATGCCGTCGCAGCTCGGCGACGATCGACGGCAGGATCGAGATCGAACGGCGCCCGGCCTTGGTCTTCGGGGCCTTGAAAGCCAGCCCCACGTTGGTCTGCTCTAGCGACCGCTCGACCTTGATCTTGCCGCCCTCAAGGTCCAGATCGCCCCACCGCAGAGCGACCATCTCGCCGCGCCTCATCCCGGTGGAGAGGCCCAGGATCGCAACCGTGTACAGCGAGCGCCCCTGAAGGGCTTCGAGCAACTCCTTGGTCTGGCCCGGCGCCAGGATCTCGATCTCGGCCTGTTGGACACGCGGCGGGTCGGCGCATCCGGCAGGATTAGCGACGATGACGCTCCATTTGACCGCCTGCCCAAGCACTCGATGCAAGAGCCGGTGGACGTGCCCGACCGTTCGCGGGGCGAACCGCCTCACGCCACGGCGATGCACTCGATCTCGATATCGAATTCCATCGGCCAGGACCCCACCGCCACGAAGGTGCGGGCCGGCGGTGCGGCGGCGAAATAGCGGGCATAGACCGCGTTCACGGTGCCGAAATAAGCCGCATTCGAAACGTAGACCGTGACCTTGCACACCTTTTCGAGCGAAGAGCCCGCGGCTTCCAGCGCCTGTTTGACCGCCTTCAGCGAGAGCTCGGTTTGTGTCGCGATGTCTCCCTTGCCGACACGCCCTGTTTCGAGGTCGATCGGCGGCAGGCCGGAGACGAAAACCATGCCGTTCGCCTTGATCACCGGCGACAGCGGCACGCCGAGCTTGCGAATGGCATCCGAGATGACGGGCACTTCGACGACGGTGCGGTCCATGGCGCTCCCCCTCTTGAACATGAAGCGCCCAAGCTAGCAGGCGGCGAAAGGTGTGGCCAGTGATCGCGGCGCCGCAGCCCGCGACCAATGTCGATCTCGGTGAATTCCCGGCTCCGAAAACGCCGCGAAAGCCGCTACACTCGCCGCGTTTCGATAGGGAGGATAAACACCATGGGGGAACGACCTTTTACCCGCGCCGATCTCGAGCGGCTCAAGGACTGGGACACGCCGACGATCTGCAACGGCCTTGAAGTGGTGGCGCCAGAACGCCGCGCCATCGGTTTCACTGTCGAGCCGATGGTCGCGGCCGACCGTACGCTGAAGCCGATCGTCGGCCTCGCCCGCGTCGGCACCATCCGCGCCAAGGAACCGCCGCGCGGCCCGGTCGTGACCCGCCTCGAATGGTACGACTATGTCGCGGCGGCCGACCTGCCGACCGTGGTGGTATTGCAGGACCTGGACGACCGGCCGGGCTACGGCGCCTTCTGGGGCGAAGTTCATAGCGCCGTGCACAAGGCGCTCGGCGCCGAGGGCTGCGTCACCAACGGCTCGTTTCGCGATTTGGACGCCCTCGCCCCCGGCTTCCAGCTCCTCGGCGGGCGCATCGGACCGAGCCACGCCCATGTCCACTTGGTGGATTTCGGCCGGCCGGTGAACGTCTTCGGCATGCAAGCCGCGCACGACGACGTGATCCACGCCGATTATCACGGCGCGGTGGTGATCCCCGCCGAGGCGGTGCGCAAATTGCCGGCGGCAATCGATCTCGTCGCCCGCCGCGAGGAAGTCATCCTCGATATCTGCCGCAGCCCAGGATTCACGCCGGCAAGGCTTCGCGACGCTATTCAACGCGCCGGCGAAATCCACTAACAAAAAATCGACCGAAACAAACGCTCAGGAAACGCGCCATGTGGGAACCCAGTCAACGTTACCCCGACCCCAACATCGACGTCCTCGACCCCGCCTTTAACAAATATCGTCTGCCGCTCGCCTCGGTGGAGCGGTTGGCCGACGGCTGCCGCTGGTCGGAAGGACCGGTCTATTTCGGCGACGGTCGCTATCTGCTCTGGAGCGACATTCCGAACAACCGCATCCTGAAATGGGAGGAGGAAACCGGCACGGTGAGCGTGTTCCGCAAGCCTTCGAACAACGCCAACGGCCATACCCGCGACCGCCAAGGCCGGCTGATGAGCTGCGAACACGACACGCGGCGCATCACCCGCACCGAATACGACGGTTCGATCACCGTGCTGATGGATCGCTTCGAGGGCAAGCGGCTCAATTCACCGAACGACATCGTGGTGAAATCCGACGACACCATCTGGTTCACCGATCCGGTCTTCGGCATCCTCGGCAACTACGAGGGCCACGTCGCAGACCCCGAACTCTCGACCAACGTTTATCGCCTCGATCCGCGCACCGGCAAGGCGACAATCGTCGCCGACGACATCATCGCGCCGAACGGACTCTGCTTCTCGCCCGACGAGAAGATTCTCTATATCGTCGAATCGCGCTCCGAACCGCGGCGCATCCTGGCCTATGACGTGGTCGCCGACGGCAGCAAGATCGCGAACCGGCGCATCGCAATCAACGGCACCCTGAGCGATACGCCGGACGGCATGCGCTGCGACGTCGACGGCAATATCTGGGCCGGTTGGGGCATGACGCCAGAAAGCGACGGCGTCCGCGTCTTTACCCCCGAAGGCCAGCCGATCGGCCATATTCACCTGCCGGAACGCTGCGCCAATGTCTGTTTCGGTGGCCGCATGCGCAACCGCCTTTTCATGGCCGCGAGCCACGGACTTTACGCGCTTTACGTCAATACCCAAGGCGCGCCCGGCGGCTGAGCGGCACGCGGCCGGGCGCGCCCCACCGACG
>JAJYTL010000239.1 GCA_021793055.1 Pseudomonadota bacterium | reverse complement strand
CTCTTTGTAGAAGTCATCGGGAAATCGCTTTACCCATGCCGCCAGTTCTTGTCGCAGATATAACTCCAGAATTTGTTGTAGAGCATCGCGGTCCCGAACTTCTTGGTAGCCGGTAGCCTCGTCGACTAGAGCAATAATTCCTACGGTCGCCAACGCGCGCATAAGCAAGTCACACTGTTCGACGATATGCTCATACTGACGCGGGACTTTTCTGGCGTCGCTTGCTAAGCAGACGTCCCTAAACCTTAAGTAGACCTCACACACCATCGGGAGCAGCTTGGCGTCATAGCCGACTGTTTTCTGTCCAGATTTCAGACGGAAAAGCACGGGGCGCGTCGACAGTATTAACTCGCTGGAAATAAAGGGCTTTAACTGCTCTGACTGCAAAAAGAAAGGGGTTCCGTCGACAGTGGATAGACCACCCGTTCCGGCTTTCGGTGATCGTGACCGACCGATTGCTCGGAGGAATGTTCCCTGTGAAAGCAGTCTTGTTCCATCTGGAAGAACTGCTGCGACAAGACCACTATCTCCAATCATAAGCGGTCCGTCATGGCTCGCTCGTGGAAGGTTATCGTCCCATCTAGCTTTGGCGGCTAGTGAAGCAATCTCTGACCGTTTGGCAGCAGATAGGCGCTTAGCTCGCGCAAGCCCGCTTCGTGCACGGCCAGTCGGTTCCTTTTGCTGATTCATATCAAGCATCATTTTCAAAGATGCTTGTATTCTAATCCCCTTCATATAGATTACAAGCATAATTCCCATGAATGCTTGAAATAATTCTTGACGCTAAGCATATAATTTCAGGTACTGGGGGCATGAACAAGCTGCCCCTGAAAACCCGCGTTCAAATCCTGCAAATGCTTTGCAAGGGGCTTATCCCTATCGAATCCCGTCGGCTATCCGCCGTCCGGCACGCCCGGATGTCCGCCATAATTATGGTTTCCGATACCTTGCGGAAGTCCTCGGACAACCCCATGTTCAAAACCTTCATCGTCGCCCGAATCTCAACCGCGCAGGTCCAAGGCTCGCGCCGGAGTTGACGGACATGGCCCTGATCAACCAACGGCAGCGCATCGGCGATCTGCTGGTCGAGCTTGGCGCCGTCAGCCAGAGCCAGCTCGCGCAAGGCTTGGCCGCCCAACGCAAGGGCGAGGAACGGCTCGGCCAAACCCTCATTCGCCTCGGCTTCATCGATCGCTCGGCCCTTCATGCGGCGCCCCTCGAACAGTATCGCCGCTGGCTCGGCGGCGCTCTCGGCACGTCGATGGTGCTCAATTCCGGGTCCGCCGCCGCGGCCAGCCGCCGCGCCGGGCTTGCGGTTAGCGCGACTGTGGTCGCGACGGCGACGATGAAGACCGAAGCCGCCGCATGGCAGCCCGCCGGCCACGGCAGCAGCAGCCCGGTCGCCGCCGTTGCGCTTCATTGCAGTTCGGGCGACCTCGCAGCCGTTTCGTTGCAGCAGCGCCGGATTGTCGCCCCCGGCGATGGCGCGCGGCAGGGTGCCCGCGTCCGCATGACCGACACCGGCCCGACGCAGGTCCTCGCCTGCGGCTGGAAGCTCGGCAGCGTCACCGCGCGGGTCGTCGGGCCAAGCCTCGCCCGGACCGCGCCGGCCGGCACCGCGGCGAATCGGGTCTTCGCGGTTACCTTCAACTATTGATCGTGCGCCAGCCAAATCACGCCACGTTAAGACCCCAGGCGGCGGGCCGCCCGGGGACGCCGCAAGCCCATGATCGGGATGCGAGGACAGGATTTCGGCGGCTGCTCCGTGAATCGCCTATGACGGTCCGCGGCGCCCGGTTGTCGACCGCCCAGATGTCACGATCCCGCCACACCCCGGCTCTATAGGATCGGGGCGGAAAGGGCGGCGGGCGGGATTCCGGCTTGGCCGAACGGACGAATGTGAAACTTGGGACGGCTGTCGCGGCGAACCGCGTTCGAGTGTCCCAGCGTGGAAACGGGATGATGAAAAAGCTGCTTTTAGCACTCGCGGTTGGGCTCGGCGTGGTCTTGAGCGCCGGGCCAAGTCTGGCATGGCACCGCGATCACGACTTCCATGTCGGCGTGGTCATCGGCAACCCGGCGGGCTTCGGCTGCTCGCCCTTCTATGCGCCCTGCTATGCCTACCCGCCCTATTACGGCGGCTACTATTACCCGCCGGCCTATTATCCGCCGCCGGTGGTGGTGAGCCCGCCGCCGCCGCCGGTCTATATCGAGAAGGAACAGGCAAGCCAATATTGGTACTATTGCGCCGACGCGCGAAAATATTATCCCTACGTGAAATCTTGTCCCTCGGGCTGGATGAAGGTCGTGCCGCAAACCGCCGCGCCCTCCAACGCGCCCGCGCAATAGGCCCGCGTAATAGGCCCGCCTGATAGGATAGAGGAGCCCCTCATGCCCCGTTGGTACGCCATCCTTCCCCTCGCCGGCGCGACTCTGCTCGGCGCCTGCGCGACGATGCCGCAGGGCCCGAGCGTCATGGTCCTGCCCGGCACGCACAAGAGCTTCGCGCAGTTCCGCAACGACGACGCGGTTTGCCGGCAATACGCGAGCTACCAGATCGGCGGCACCTCACCCGCCCAGGCGTCGCAGCAGAGCGCCATCAACAGTGCCGCACTCGGCACGCTGATCGGCGCCGCGGCGGGCGCCGCGATCGGCGCCGCCTCGGGCCACGCCGGCACCGGGGCCGCGGTCGGCGCCGGCAGCGGCCTCCTGTTCGGCGGCGCCATGGGATTGGGCGCCGGCCAGGATTCGGCCTATTCGCTGCAGCAGCGCTACGACTTCGCTTACGAACAGTGCATGTACGCGAAGGGCAACCGGGTGCCGGCCTATTCCGGCTATACCGGCGGCAGCAGCTATCACCAATACGAGAACCCGTCGAACGAGCCGCCACCGCCACCGCCGCCGCCCGGCGCGCCGCCGCCGCCACCGCCACCGCCAAGCCGCTGAGCTTGGCGCGACGGCTCTCGGGACAGGCCGACCCGCTCTAATCGAAATCGGATTTCGCCCCCTCCCGCGTCGCGATGGCGCGGAAGGGGATGGACTTTCGCCGTCCAGCCTCAGGCTTCGGGCGGATGACGCTGTTGCCAGTCCGTCGCCTGCTCGAAGGCCCAGCCGATGCGAAGCGCGGTGGCCTCGTCGTAGCCCTTGCAAACGACTTGGAGCGAGGTCGGCAGACCCGCCGCGGTGACGCCGTTCGGCAGCGCCAGCGCGCAGAGATCGAGGAAATTCACGGCGCGGGTGAAAACCGCCGGCGTGCCCATCTCGTCGACCTCGGCGAGCGGGATCGCCGCCGTCGCCGTGGTCGGCGTCAGCAAGGCGTCGACCTCGGCCCAGAGAGGCGCGAAGCTCGCCTTGATCGCCTCGCGCTCGCGCAGCGTGTCGAGGTAAACCCGCGCCGAAACCGTCTTTCCCGCCAGAATCCGCGGCCGCACGGCCTCGTCGAGCGGCAGCTCCGGCCGGTCCGCCAGATCGCCATCGAAATGATAGGCCTCAGTGCTCATGATGCGCGCCGTAAGGGCGGCGAAATCGCCGAGCTTGCGCGGCAAGGCCACGTCGACGATGCGGGCGCCAAGCTCCTCAAGACGCCCCAGCGAGCGGTCGTAGGCGGCCAGCACCTCGGGCGTCACGCCGGCGCGGTCGGCGTCGCCGATACGCCCGAGGCGCAGCCCCGCGACGCCGCGCTTGAGGCCGGGCAACGGGTCCTCTACCGGGAACAGGAGGGTCTTCGGATCGCGCGCATCGGGTCCCGCCAGCAGCCGGTAGAGCAGCGCCGCGTCTTCGACCGAGCGGGTCATCGGACCCGGCGTGTCGAGGGTTGAAGAGAGCGGCAGCACGCCGTAGGTGCTGATGCGGCCGATGGTGGTCTTAAGGCCGGTGATGCCGCACCAGGACGAGGGCAGGCGCACGGAGCCGCCGGTATCGGTGCCGATCGCCCAGGGCGCGAGACCGGCCGCGACCGCGACGCCCGAGCCGCTGCTCGATCCGCCCGGCGCGCGGTGGGTCTTGCGGTCCCAGGGGTTCCATGGCGTCCCCATGCGCTGGTTGGTGCCCCAGCCGCCCATGGCGAATTCGACCGTATGGGTCTTGCCGATGACGATGGCGCCGGCCGCGATCAGGCGCGCGGCCAGCGTCGCGGTGCAGGGCGAGATGCGCTGTTCCCAAACCTTGCAGCCGCCGGTGGTGACTCGGCCCTCGATCTCGATCAGGTCCTTGAGCGCGACCGGAATGCCGTGGAACGGCCCGACCCGATGGCCGGCCCGGATCGCCTTGTGCGCCGCCTCGGCGGCGAGGCGCGCATCCTCGGCGTAAAGCGCGATGAAGGCGTGCAGCTTGGGGTTCTGCGCCTCGATCCGGCGCAGCAGGGTTTCCACCAAATCGACCGGCGATAATCGGCCGGCGGCGATTTCCGGGCATAGGACATGGACCGGCGCAAAGGCAAGATCGGCGATCGCGGACATGGGCTCCTCGCAGCGGGACAAGTGGGGCCGAGACGCCCGCCGCAACGGGTGCCCCGACGACAACAGGCCGCGAGGGACAAAACGGCCCGGCGGCGGCCACAAGTTTGGGTCGCGCTTACGCCGCCGTCAACCGAACGCTGCGTGCCGGGCCGATCTATTCGGCGCGGGTCTCGCGCACGTAGGGGAATTCGATCGCCTGGCCGTTGATGCCGCGGATCGGCGGCGACACCCAGCCCGCAAACTTACCGGGCTCGGTCTCCGGCTTCATCAGCGAGATCACGAAGGCGCGATCGGCATCGCTCGGCAACCACTCGTCCTGCCGCCGCATCCATTCCTCGGCGCTGACGACCTGGCCGTCGGGCGCGATCGGCGCCTCGGCGAAGGTGCCGATCCGGCGATGGAAGCCGCGGTGGGGCAGCTTGAAGGTGAAGTCGATGCCGGCATCCTGCAGAACCTTGTTCCAGCGCCGCACGCCGTTGCCGCAGTCGGCGATGTAATCGTCCTGCAGCCGCTCGTTCAAGGCGACCAGCGCCGGCGCCGGCCGCTTCTGGATCGCGCCGTCGACGAATTCCGTCACCGTATAGGTCGCGTCCTGCAGCTTGTGGTCGTCCTCGATCTCCTCCTCCTTGTAGCGGCCCTTGATGCCCAAGGTATAGGCCGAGGCAGCATTGGTGGAGATCTCGGTCCCGAACAGGTCGAGCGAAACCGAGAAATGGAAATTGAGGTAGCGCTGCACGAGATCGAGATCGATGCCGCCATAGGGGCCGACACGATCGGTGTCGTGCTGCTTCATCAGCTCGGCGGTGCGCCGCACGACTCGGGCGATGCCGGTGTCGCCGACGAACATGTGG
>JAJYTL010000238.1 GCA_021793055.1 Pseudomonadota bacterium | reverse complement strand
CGTACGCTCGGCGGCTACTATATTATTCTCTCGCGCGGCAGCGCGAAAATCCGGCCGAACGACCCGCAAGACGTCATCGTGACCTTGAAGCAGATCTTTCTGCCGCTGTCCGCCAATGCCGCGCCCGGCGCCGTGCAAAGCCAGCTCGATCTGGCGCTCTCGGTGCGAGGTGCGGTGAAAGGCTGCGACGATATCGAGAAGGTGTCCGCGCAATTGCACTCGCCGGGTCCCGCCGTGCTGGCACCGGGCCGGTGCGCAACCTCTCTGCGGCCATGCAGAAGCTGATCAAGCCCCTGAAGCCGGGCCAGCTCAGCCAGCCGGTGCGGGCCGAGGACGGCTTTCATATGGTGATGGTGTGCGACCCGCATAAGCCCAATACGGCGCTGCCGACAGCGGCGCAGATGCGCAATATGCTGGTGGAGAAACGGGCCGAGCTTCTGGCGCAAAACCTGATGCGCGAATTGCGTCAGGACGCGGTGGTGGAAATCCGCTGATGCGGCGCGGCGCGACAGGCAAACGAACCGCCCGGCGCCATCCGCCGGCCGTGGCGCTGGCCGTGGCGCCAGCCGGACGGCCTCGGGCGCTCCCGCCCTTGGCTCTCACCATGGGCGAGCCGGCCGGCATCGGCGGCGAAATCGCGCTGCTCGCCTGGACGCGCCGCATGAGCGCGAAGCTTCCGGTCTTTTTCGCGCTCGACGATCCGACGCGGCTGCGCCGGCTCGCGCGGCAGCTTAGTCTCGACGTGCCGGTGGCCGCGATCCGCGAGCCGGAAGCGGCCGCCGCCGTCTTTGCCGAGGCCCTGCCGGTGCTGCCGGTGAAGCTTGCTGCGAAAGTGCGGCCCGGCCATCCCGACGCCGCCAACGGCGCGGCGGTCGCAGCGGCGATCGCCAAAGCGGTCGAACTCTGCCAGTCGGGCCGGGCGGCGGCGGTGGTCACCAACCCGATCCACAAGGCAACGCTTTACGAGGCCGGCTTTCGCCATCCCGGCCACACCGAATATCTCGGCGAACTGGCCGGCGGCCGGCCGGTGATGATGCTCGTCGGCGGCGGCCTCCGGGTCATTCCGGTAACCGTCCATTTGGCGCTGCGCGAGGCGATCCGCACGCTCCGCCAGCGCGATATCGTCGCCATCGGCGAGATCGCGGCCGCCGCCCTGCGCACCGACTTCGGCATCGCGCACCCACGATTGGCGGTTGCCGGCCTCAACCCCCACGCCGGCGAGAACGCGAGCCTCGGACGCGAGGATCGCGACATTATCGCGCCAGCGGTCGCGGCCCTCCGCCAGCGCGGCATCGCCGCTGTAGGCCCGGCGGCGGCGGATTCGCTCTTTCACGCCGAGGCGCGGGCACGCTACGACATCGCCCTTTGCATGTATCACGATCAGGCGCTGATCCCGTTGAAGACCCTCGATTTCATGGGCGGCGTCAACGTCACCCTCGGGCTTTCGATCGTCCGCACCTCGCCCGATCACGGCACCGCCTTCAATATCGCCGGTACCGGCCAGGCCAACCCGCAGAGCCTGATCGCCGCACTGAAGCTCGCGGCCCGCATCGCCCGCAATCGCCGGGCCGCGGCCCGCACGTCCGCCTGAAGGCCGTGACCGAGGGCGGCCCGGCCCTGCCGCCGCTCCGCGAGGTGATTGCCCGTCACAGGCTGCGCGCGACCAAGGCGCTCGGCCAGAATTTTCTCCTCGACCTCAACCTCACGGCGCGGATCGCCGCCGCCGCAGCGCCGCTTGCCGGCATCACCGTGCTCGAGATCGGTCCCGGTCCGGGCGGCCTGACGCGCGCCCTCCTGGCCGGCGACGCCCGCCGCGTCGTCGCAATCGAGCGCGACCGGCGCGCCGTCGCGGCCTTGGCCGACCTCGCCGCCGCCTATCCCGGCCGGCTGCGGGTCATCGAGGGCGATGCGCTGGAGATCGACGAAGCCGAGCTGCTCGGCGGCGAGCCGGCCAAGCTGGTCGCCAATCTGCCCTATAACATCGCCACCGCGCTCCTGATCAAGTGGTTGCATAGGCCGAATCTGTTTCAGAGCTACGTGTTGATGTTCCAGAAGGAGGTCGCGGAACGGCTGGTCGCCGCGCCCGGCACCAAGGCCTATGGCCGACTTTCCGTCGTCACCCAATGGCAAACCGAGGCGAAGCGGCTGTTCGACGTCCCGGCCCGGGCCTTTACGCCATCGCCGAAAGTGACCTCGAGCGTGGTCCGCCTGGTGCCGCGGCCCAAACCGCTTTTCGCGGCCGACATGCGCTTGTTGGAGCGGGTGACCGCGGCCGCCTTCGGACAACGGCGGAAGATGCTGCGCCAGAGCCTGAAGGCGCTCGGGCCGGCGGAAGTCCTTCTCCGCGCCGCCGGTATCGACGGCACCGCCCGCGGCGAAGATCTCGCCATCGCGGATTTCTGCGCCCTTGCGCGTGCCCTGGCCGCCGAGCGGGATATAATCGCGCCATGAATCTCGATTCGGCCATGGAAATCCACCGCGCGACCGTGCTGCCGGAATGGATCGACGGCAACGGTCATATGAACGTCGCCTATTACGTCCTCGCTTTCGATCAGGCGCTGGACCGATTTTGCGCGCCGCCGATCGATATCGGCTGGGATTACGCCCACCGCACCGATCATTCGACTTTCGTGCTCGAAATGCACGTCACCTATCTCCGCGAAGTGGTGGCCGGCGATCCGCTGCTCTTCACCCTTCAGGTGCTCGATCTCGACGCCAAGCGGCTGCACCACTTCATGCGCATGTATCACCGCGACCAGGGATATCTCGCCGCGACGTCGGAGCAGGTCATGCTCCATGTCTCGCTTGCGTCGCGGCGGTCAGCGCCCTGGCCGGTGGCGGCGGCCAAGCGGCTCGGCCGCCTGTTCGAGACCCATAAGGGGCTGCCCCGGCCGCAACAGGCAGGCCACGCCATCGGCCTCGGACCAACCGACCGAAAGGCGAAGCGCGCATGACCAAGCCGCCTGCGAAATTCGACGCCACGCTGATGGCGACAATTTTAGAGCGCTTCATCCCCCATTGCCGCGAGATCGGCATGACCATGGTGAGCGCGACGCCGGAACGCACCGTCCTGAAGCTGCCTTATGACGCGCGCCTTGCCGGCGATCCGGAAACCGGCGTCCTCATGGGCGGCGTCATCACCACCTTGATCGATACCACCGGCGGCATGTCGGTCAATATGCGCCTGGGCGAGCCGACCTCGGTCGCGACGCTTGATCTGCGCATCGATTATCTGCGCCCGGCGAAACCGGGCGAGACCCTGTTCGCCGCCGCCGAATGCTATCGGCTGACGCGCCACGTCGCCTTCGTCAAGGCCAGCGCCTGGGCGGGCGAGACGCCAGAGGCCGAGAGCAACCCGATCGCCGAATGCCTTGGCACCTTCATGATCGGCGACGCCTCGGCCGCCTCGGGCGCGGTCGCCGAGCGTCCGGGCAAGGGGAGGCCAGCATGACACTCGCCGCCATCCTGGCCGAGGCCAAGCGCGCCGACGCGCCCAATATCCTCGCCGCCGCGATCCCCTATTTCCGCTTTCTCGGGCTTCGGGTCGAGGCTGGCGACGCCGGCCTTCTGGTCGTGCTGCCGGCCGAACGCAAGCTTGTCGGCAATCCGGTGCTGCCGGCGCTTCACGGCGGCGTCACCGGCGCCTTGATGGAAGCGGCGGCGATTCTCGAGCTCCTCTGGCAACGCCCCGACGCCCTGCTGCCGAAGACGATCAATCTCAAGGTCGATTATCTGCGCCCGGCGGGCCTCAAGGACACCCTCGCGCGCGCCCATGTCACCAAACAGGGCCGGCGCATCGCCCATGTGCGGATCGACGCCTGGCAAGACCAACCGGATCGGCCGGTCGCCGCGGCCCACGCGCACTTCCTTCTCGCCTGAAGCGCCGCAGCGCCGCTCCGGCTACTTGTGATTGCACCGATGGTGCGAACACAACCTTGCTTTTCTTTTGCCACGGCAGGCGCCGACCCTTTGGGCGCAGGGTATCGTTGCGTCGTTCGCGAAATCGGGACGACGGATGGGCATTCTGTGCATCAGGGAGAACATCATGAGCCGCCCAAGGTCGTCCGCTATCACAATTCGCCGCTACCTTGCCGCCGTGCTCGTCGGCGTCTTCGCGGCCGCCCTCGTAACGCCGGCGCTGGCAGACGGCTGGCATAGGGGCTGGCACCACGGCTGGCACCATGAACGCGGCGACGACGATGGCACCGTCGGCGTCTATGTCGCGGCGCCGCCCGTCGCCACTTATGGCCCGCCGGCTTATTATTACCGTCCGGCCCCGCCGCCGCCGCCCCCGCCGGCCTATTACGTGCCGGTGCCGGTTTCGCCACCGCCTCTATTTAACATCATGCTTCCGTTGCATTTCTGACCGGCCCTCGGCACGCACGTCCGCGTTATCGGACATAAGGGAGCGCCGGCGCCGGCGCTCCCCTTTTTGCCCTCTCTTTTCGCTCGCCAAGCCGATCTCACCGGCGACCGCGGACGGAAATCGCCGCGCGGCGGTCGCAAGCACCGGTCCGGCTCCCCCCGCCTGTGGCATTTTACTGTTGCTGAATCGGCCCTCATGATGGTGGATAGGGAGCCGCAAGGGCGGCGGCGCGCCCGCAGCTAGCGCCCGGCCGCAGAGCGGTTGCGGCATTGACTAGCCTGAGCGATCAGGCGCAAGCACAGGAAATGCAATGCAGCTTCGAGACTTGCCGGAATGGGATCTCGGCGATCTTTATGCCGACCGGCGATCGGCGGAATTCAGCGCCGCGCTTGAACGCGTGGCGGCAGCGGCGACCGCCTTCGCGGACTCCTGGCGGGGCAAGATCAAGAGCGCGAGCGGCGCCAAGCTCGCCACCGCGATCGCCGAGTACGAGGACATCGAAGACGCCCTCGGCCGCATCACCTCTTATGCCGAGCTGCTTTACGCCGCCGACATGACCGATGCGGAGAACGGCCAGTTTTACCAGACCGTGCACGAACGGGTGACCGAGATCACCAGCCGCCTGCTGTTCCTCACGCTCGAAATCAACCGGCTCGACGACGCGGCGATCGAGCGCAAGCTGAGATCGCCGGCGCTCCGCCATTACGCGCCGTGGCTCCGCGACGTGCGGGTCTTCCGCCCCTATCAGCTTTCGGAGGAGATT
Organism: Pseudomonadota bacterium; assembly: GCA_021793055.1. Taxonomy (GTDB): domain Bacteria; phylum Pseudomonadota; class Alphaproteobacteria; order Ferrovibrionales; family Ferrovibrionaceae; genus JAJYTL01. Next base: position 194 of record JAJYTL010000238.1, on the reverse strand, counting down.
GAGCAGCTGTTCCACGAGAAAAGCGTCGCCGGACGTGCGGCCTGGGTCCGGCTTTTCGACGACACGCTGGCCAATTTCCGCTTCCGCGTCGACGGCGAGGAACGCAATCTCGAACGCACACTTCACCTGCTTTCCGACAAGGACCCGGCGAAACGCAAGGAGGCCGCGAGCAAGCTCGCCGCCACCTTCGTCGA
>JAJYTL010000237.1 GCA_021793055.1 Pseudomonadota bacterium | reverse complement strand
CACCCGCTACGACCGATGCGCCCACACCTTTATGTCCGCCATCTGCATCGCCGCAACCGTCATCTTCTGGATCAATCAATGAGTCCTGAGCCTAGCCGGGAGGCACGCCTTTGCTGGTCGAATACTCGAAATGCAGCGCCGTGCCCGGATGGACTAGGGGATGGACGGCGCGCATCGCCATGGCCGCCTCGCTGAAGCCGCAAAGGATGAGCTTGAGCTTGCCGGGATAGCTCGCGATGTCGCCAATGGCGAAAATCCCAGGGATCGACGTGCGGCAGGTCTCGGGATCGACCGGGATATGGTTGTGTGCGACGTTCAACCCCCAGTCGGCGATCGGTCCGAGCTCCATGGCGAGCCCATAGAAAGGCAGCAGGATATCGGCGGGAAGCGCGCGCTCGCGGCCATTGAGGTCGCGCACGACGACCGCTGCGAGCTTGCCGCCGGCGCCTTCGAGGCCGGAGAGCTGATAGGGAATGACGAGCTCGATCCGCCCTTCGGCGGCGAGGGCGCGCATGCGGCGCTCGCTTTCGGGGGCGGCGCGAAAGCGCGGCCGGCGGTGGACCACCTGGACGCTGGCCGCGATATCGGCGAGCGAGAGCGCCCAATCGACGGCGGAATCGCCGCCGCCCGCGATCACCACCCGCTTGCCGCGAAAATCCTCGCGCCGGCGGACCAGGTAAAAGACGCTCTTGCCTTCGAATTCGTCGAGCCGCGCGAGCGGCGGGCGATTGGGGCCGAAGGCGCCACAGCCGGCCGCGATCACCACCGCGCGCGCCGAGATGCGCTCGCCCGCCGAAGTGCCGAGGGTGAAGCCGCCGCCGGGCTCGGGGGTGAGGCTCTGGACCTGCTGGCCGAGGCGATAGACGGGGTGGAACGGCGCGGCCTGGAGGCGGAGCCGTTCCACGAGGTCCGCGGCCTCGATCTCGGGATGGCCGGGGATGTCGTAGATCGGCTTTTCCGGATATAGCGCCAGGCATTGGCCGCCGACGTCGTCGAGGGCGTCGATCACCGTGCTCGACATCTCGAGCATGCCGGCCTCGAAAACTGCGAACAGGCCGACCGGGCCGGCCCCGATGATCGCGACGTCGGTGGAATGGGTCGAAGCAGGCATGCGATACGCACCAATTTAGAGAAAAATTGCCGCCCGATCCGGATCAGGCGCCGACGCGGTTGAAATCGTAGGCGCCGACCCCTTGCAGAATGGCGAAGCTCGATCCCTTGCCATCGCGGCTCGAAACCTGGTGGGCGCGTTTCGCCGGCACCGTGCAGCGCTCGCCCGGCCCGATCTCGAAACGGGCCCGCGGCGCCCGGGTCTCGACCACCGTCACGCCGGTCATGCCGATGAAGACGTCGCTGACATGGCTATGCCAGTGCCAGGGAATCACATGCCCCTCGCCGAGGGTGAATATCTGCGCGCGGAACTCGGGCGTTTCCACGATCACCTCGCGGTTCGCGACAACATAGGGCCGGCCCTCGGCCGAAGCCTTGCCGGCGCCGCTCTGCGCCTCGGTCATCTGTCGTCTCCCACCATGGCCAACCGCCGCGCCGGACGTCTGGCTTCCAATCCACGCTATTATGGGACGGGATGGGCGCGGCGTAAATCGCCGCCGCGGGCAAATCCGGCCGCTTACCAAGCGGTTCTGGCAAGATCGCGAAAAGCGCCCTAGAAAGGACGCTCTGGACGCAAAGCGAGGGAACCGCGCGATGGAAGCGAGCGAGCCGGTATGGCGGTCATTGATGTTCGTTCCGGCGACCAACGCGAAATTCGTCGCCGGGGCCGGCCGCCACGGCGCCGACGGCATCATCCTCGATCTTGAGGACAGCATTCCGCCAACGGAAAAAGCCACGGCGCGGGGCCTTGTGCGGGATGCCGCGCGCGCCATTCGCGCCGCCGGACCCGAGGTTCTGGTGCGGGTCAACCAGCCGCTCGGCCTGATCGCCGACGACCTCTGGGCGGTGGTTTCCCAAGACGTGGCGGCGATCGTTCTGCCAAAGACGTTGGGCGCGGAACATCTTGCCCTGGTCGACGAATTATTGGACGAGATCGAAGAAAACCGAGGTCTCGCGCCCGGACATACCAAGATAATCGCCATGATCGAGACGGCGGGTGCGATGTCGCGCATGGCCGAGATCGCGGCGTCGCGCCGAGTTCTCGGGCTGATCGTCGGCAGCGAGGATCTCTCGCATGCGCTCGGCATGGAGCCGACGCCGGACAGCCTCTATGTCCCGAACGTCCTGGCGGTCGCCGCGGCCCGGGCGGCCGGAAAACTCCCCTTCGGCTATGCCGGGAGCATCGCCTTGATCGACGATCTCGCCGCCTACCGCGCCGTCGTGCGCCGCGCGGCGGGGCTTGGTTTTGTCGGCGGCTTTTGCATTCACCCCGCTCAAGTTAAAGTTTTAAATGAAGAGTTCGCGCCAAAAGCCGAAGAAATCGAAGCCGCGCGTGAACTGGTTGCGGCCTTTGCCGCGGCGAAAGCGGAAGGCGCCGGCGCTTTTCGCCATCGCGGGCGAATGATCGACCGGCCGATTGTCGCCCGCGCCGAGGCCTTGCTGAAACGCGCGCGCTGTGTTGCCGCAAAAACGGAAATATCGACTTAACATATTGTAACAACATGATTTATTTCGGAGATCGTGCGTGCGCAGGCGGCCGCCGTCGCGGGTGTGGGGCGTGGTGCGATCCGGCTTGGCGAATATTTGCGGTCGGCCATCACGAGAACATAACAAGAACAAAGATTTCATCGCCGGATTAGGCGGGGACGGCAAACGCCAAATTTTGGCCCGCCCTATTCGCACGCGCGAGATCAAGGGACTGTTAAGATAATTCTTGGTTTTCGGTCCTTTTTTCTTTCCCGTGTATTGACGTCCCATCCAATCCCATGGTACCCCAAATGATCCCATGTCCGTGGCGCGGGCGGGAATGCAGGCGGGGCGGCGAACGTGGATCTGTTTCACTCCAGTTACACCAACAGACTCGACGTCAAGTCGCGGCTGTCGATCCCTGCCGAATTCCGCGCCGTTCTCGCCCAGCGCGCGTCCCGTTGCGTGGTCCTTTATCCCGCCATAGACCAGCCGGCGATCGACGGCGCGAGCGAGGATTATCTCGAAGATATCCGCCGTTCCGTGGATGCTTTGCCGCCTTTGAGCCGCGAGCGCGACGACTTCATCGACGCCATCCTGCCCCACGTCCAGTGCCTCAACTGGGATGCCGGCGGGCGCGTCGTCCTGCCGCAAAGCCTGGCGCGCCACGCCGGGATCAAGCCGGAGACCAATGTCGTCTTCATCGGCCGCGGCCAGAGCTTTCAGATTTGGGAGCCGGAGGCCTGGGCGCGCCGCCAGGAAGAGGCGCGCAGCCGGGTGCGCGCCATGCGCGCCGCCGGAGGCGCCCGATGACCGCCCACACCCCCGTCCTGGTGGCCGACGTTCTGGCGCTCCTTGCGCCCGCCGAGGGCGGCGTCTATGTCGACGCCACCTTCGGCCGCGGTGGCTATGCCAAGGCGCTGCTCGATGCGGCGCCGTGCCAGGTCTACGCCATCGACCGCGACCCGGATGCCGTCGCGCTCGGCCGTCCTCTGGTCGAGGCTTGCGGCGGGCGTCTCGTTCTCTTGCTCGGCCGGTTTTCGGAAATGGATCGCCTGCTCGCGGAGGAAGGTGTCGCGGCCGTCGATGGCGTCGCCTTCGATCTCGGCGTGTCCTCGCCGCAGCTGGACACGGCATCGCGCGGCTTCTCCTTCCAGCTTGAAGGGCCGCTCGATATGCGCATGGGGCGCGAGGGGCTGAGTGCCGCCGACGTCGTGAACCAGGCGAGCCAGAGCGATCTCGCCAATATCATCGCCACCCTGGGCGAGGAACCGGCGGCGCGGCGCGTCGCCCGCGCGATCTGCGCCGCGCGCGCCAAGGCGCCGATTGAAACCACGCTGGCGCTGGCCGAGATCGTCGCGCGCGTGGTGCCGAAACGGCCCGGCTTGCATCCGGCGACCCGCACCTTTCAGGCGCTTCGGATCTATGTGAACGATGAGTTGAACGAGCTGCGTCGCGGGCTCGCCGCCGCCGAGCGGTTGCTGAAGCCGGGCGGACGGCTCGTCGTCGTTGCCTTCCACTCGCTCGAAGACCGGCTGGTCAAACGGTTTCTCCGCCGCCGCTCGGGCAAGGTCGCGCAGGCCTCGCGTCATTTGCCCCCGGCCGAGTTGGCGCCGCCGCAGCCAAGTTTCGAGACCTTGGTCCGCGGCGCGGCGCGCCCGGGCCCAGCCGAAATCGCCGTCAATCCGCGTGCCCGCTCGGCCCGCCTGCGTGCCGCGATCCGCACCGCGGCACCGCCTTTCGCTTATGAGGAAGCGGCATGAGCCGGGCGGCCTTGCCTTTAATTCTCCTCGCTGTGGCCACAATCTACGGGCTTTATAGGCTGTCTTACGCCTTCGAGCATTTGCAGCATGAGCTCGGTCATTACAATCACGAGATTCTTGCCAACCGGCAGGAAATCGCGGTCTTGCACGTGGAATGGGCCTATCTGTCCCGGCCGTCGGAAATCGCGCGCCTGACTGCCCTCTATATGACCGACCTCAAGCCCCTGTCCGTGAAGCAGATTATCCAGGTGGGCCAGATCGCGAACCTGCCGGCGCGGCTGCCGCCGCCGCCGACACCGATGCCCGCACCGGTAGCGGCGCAGCTGCGCGCGGTGCTGTCTGCGGCGACCACCGCGACCACGGCGAAGCCCGCCGCGATGGCGGTCGGCACCGGCACCGGGCTCCGCCTCGCCGAACGCATTCTCGGCGCCAAGGCGGCGCCGTCGATCTTGCGACCGGGGCATGCCTCGCTCGCGGGAGGCGGCCGGTGAAGCGCGCCCATGACACCGCGCCCCGCTGGCCGCGGCCCTGCGTCGCGGCCGACCTGCCCCAGCGCGAGGCCCTCATCAGCATCAAGGGCGACGCCAAGAATCTGATCGAAACCGGGCGCACGCGGCTCGTCGTCGCCGCCTTTCTTTTCGTCATCTGCTTCGGCGCCATCGCGCTCCGCCTCGGTGACCTGATGCTGATCCAGGGCGGCCGCAGCGGCTCGGCATTGCCCGCACCCGGCAAGTCTATGGCCGCGGTCAATGCCATGCCGGCGCTGAGCCGCGCCGATATCGTCGATCGCAACGGCATCATCCTCGCCGCCAACCTGCCGGTGACCTCGGCCTATGCCGATCCACGGCAGATCTTCAATGCGGGCCAGGCGGCGGCCGAACTCGCCCATGTCCTGCCCCGCATCGACGAGAAGCGGCTCGCGCACCGTCTGGCCGGCCACAACAGCTTCGTCTGGATCGGCCGCAACTTGACGCCGCGGCAGGAGTACCGCGTCAATGCTCTCGGCATTCCCGGCGTCTATTTCCTCAAGGGCCAGCATCGGGTCTATCCACAAGGG
>JAJYTL010000236.1 GCA_021793055.1 Pseudomonadota bacterium | reverse complement strand
GATATGCACGAGGCCGACCGGTTTTTCGACGCTGCCGCCGCCCGGCCCCGCGATGCCGGTCACGGCGACGGTAAGATCGACAGGCGCCGCCGCGAGCGCGCCCTCGGCCATGGCACGGGCCACTTCATCGCTGACCGCGCCGTGCTTCTCGATCAGCGCGTGGGGCACGCCTAGGAGCGTTTCCTTGGCCCGGTTGGAATAGGTGACGAAGCCGCGCTCGACCACGTCCGAAGCGCCGGCGATTTCCGTGAGCACGGCGGCGATCAGTCCGCCGGTGCAACTCTCGGCCAGGGCCAGGGTGTAGCCGGCGCGCCGGCAGGCGTCGATCAGCCGTTCCGCATCGGCAATGAGGCGCTCCATGGTCATAGCCATCTGCGTGCCCAATGATTCACGGCGAGAGCGAGGAGAAGCGCGTAGATGCCGGCCAGCAGATCGTCGAGCATGATGCCGACGCCGCCAGAAACCTTGCGGTCGGCCCAGCCGACCGGCCAGGGCTTCGCGATATCGAAAATACGGAAGGCGACAAAGCCGGCAAGGTAGGCGCCGAGATTGCGCGGCAGAAAGGCGAGAATGAGCCACACCGCCGCGACCTCGTCGATTACCACCTGCGAGGGATCGGCGACGCGCTGATCCCGGCTATAGGCGCCAGCCGCCCAGATACCGAGACCAAGGGCGATCAGGCCGGCAAGGGCCAGCGCCACCGGGCCGCCGAGATCGGCGATCACCCAGGCGGGAAACAGCGCAACAAACGAGGCGAGAGTGCCGGGGGCAAGCGGGAAAAGCCCGATCCCGCCACAGGTGGCGATCAATGCCGCCGGCCGCGAGGGGCGCGATGACGAGCCGTTCACGGCAGGCGGACCGTGGCGGTGGCTTGACCCGCGATGCCTTCCCGCCGACCGGTAAAGCCGAGCCCGTCGGTGGTCGTCGCCTTGACGCTGACGCGCTCCGTCGTGATGCCGAGGATGGCCGCGACGCGCGCGCGCATCGCCTCGCGGTGAGGGCCGATTTTCGGCCGCTCGCAAATCAGGGTGATGTCGACATGGGCGATGGCGCCGCGGCGGGCCAGCACTCGGTCGGCGGCGTGGCGGAGGAAACGGTCCGAGGCGGCATCGCGCCAGCGCGGGTCCGAGGGTGGGAAGTGCTGCCCGATATCGCCCTCGCCCAAAGCGCCGAGGATCGCGTCGGTCGCGGCGTGCAGCCCGACGTCGGCATCGGAATGGCCGGCGAGGCCGGTCTCGTGCGGCACCTCGACGCCGCAGAGGAAGAGCGGGCGGACCGGCCCGAACGCATGCACGTCGATGCCGTTGCCGACCCGAGTATCCATGAGGCGGCCATGCAGGATGCGCTCGGCCCGGGCGAGATCCTCGGCGACGGTGATCTTGAGGTTTTCCTCGGCGCCGGCGGTAAGGCGGACGGTCAACCCCGCTTGTTCGGCGACCGCCGCGTCGTCGGTGAGGTCGCCGCCGGCAGCCTCGCGGTGGGCCTTGAGAATGTCCGCGAAGCGGAAGACTTGCGGCGTCTGGGCGCGATACAAGCCAACGCGCGACACGGTGGCGGTCACGATTCCGTCTTGTTCGCGTTTCAAGGTATCGACAACCGGCAGGACAGGCACAGCGCCGGCCGCGGTTTCCAGGGCCGCCAGGGCAGGGGCGACGACCGCCGGCACCAGGAGAGGCCTTGCGCCGTCATGGATCAGGATTCGCTCAGGTGCCACGTCGACCAGGCTTTCCAACCCGCGGCGCACGGATTCCTGGCGCGTTGCCCCGCCGAGCACCGGCTCGAGCAGGTCGAATCCGGCCGCCGCCTGGTCATAAAGCGGCCGGTCGTCGTCATGGATGACGACCTTGAGGCCGTCGATTTCGGGGTGGTCGGCGAGGGGCCGAAGCGAGTGCCGAATCACGGCCTCGCCTGCTAAGGGCAAGTACTGCTTGGGAAGATCGGCGCCGAGGCGGGTGCCGCGGCCGGCCGCGACGACAAGAGCGACAGTTCGCATGCGGTCAAACTAGTCGGCCCGGGGAAAGCGCACAACAGCCTTGGCGGCCGCTGGTTCAGTATTGCAGTGCGAAGATTTCTGTGTATTAATTGCCCACGAATTAGTCACTTACTGTTCGTGATTAAAAAATGGCCATTTCGATCGGCTCCATCGCTCTTGAGACCCCGGTCCTGCTCGCGCCGATGTCAGGCGTCAGCGACCTGCCTTTCCGCCGCCTGGTCAAGCGGGCGGGGGCGGGCTTGGTGGTTTCGGAGATGATCGCCTCCCAAGCGATGATCCGCGAAACCCGGCAATCGCTCAAGATGGCCGAGACGACGCCGGAAGAGGCTCCGATGGCGGTTCAGCTCGCGGGTTGCGAGCCTGCGGCGATGGCCGAGGCGGCGCGACTTAACGCGGATCGCGGCGCGGCGCTGATCGATATCAACATGGGCTGTCCGGTCAAGAAGGTGGTAAACGGCTATGCGGGCTCGGCCTTGATGCGCGATCTCGATCACGCCGCGCGCATCGTCGAGGCGACGGTCAATGCCGTGTCGCTGCCGGTCACCTTGAAGATGCGGACCGGCTGGGACGACAAGAACCGCAATGCGCCCGAGCTCGCACGCCGCGCCGAGCAACTCGGCGTGAAGATGATCACGGTCCATGGCCGCACCCGCAACCAGCTGTTCGGCGGCCGCGCCGACTGGCGCTTCGTCGGCGAGGTCAAGCGGGCAGTGAGCATTCCCGTGGTGGTGAACGGCGACATCAACGACGTCGACGATGCGCAAGAGGCGCTGGCGCAATCCGGTGCCGATGGCGTGATGGTGGGCCGCGGCACCTACGGCCGGCCCTGGCTCCTCAAGCAGATGAGCCATTTCCTGACGACCGGCAAGCGGCTCCCCGATGCGGCGCTCGCCGAGCAATTCGCCATCCTCCGCGAACATTACGACATGATGCTTGCCCATTACGGAGCCGCCAGCGGAGTGCGCATCGCGCGCAAGCATATCGGCTGGTATACCCGCGGCCTTCCCGGTTCGGCGGAGTTTCGCAATCGGATCATGGGCATTGACGACCCCAGCGCGGCGCAGCGGGTGCTGGCCGACTATTACGAGCCCTTGATCGAGAGGCAGGCTGCGTGATGGCGAAGTTCGTTTCCGCCGGCCGGCTCGACGTGATCGATCCCGGCCATATCCTGGGCTCTTTGCCCGATCCCGTCGTGGTGGTCGACGCGAGCGGCCATATCTGTTTCGCCAACCCGGCCGCCGAGCAGTTCTTCGATGCCGGTGCCGCTTGGCTTTGCCAGCAATACCTGAGCGCCATCATCCCGTTCAGCAGCCCGCTTCTAGAGCTCGTCCAGCAGGTGCAGGCGCAAGGGCAGACGGTGTCGGAATATGGCGTCGATATCGGCAGCCCGCGCCTTGGCCCGCGCGAGGTCAATGTTCTGGTGAGCCCGGTGCTCGAGGTCAGCGGCTGCGTCGTGCTGCAGATCGAGCCCCGCACCATCGCCGAGAAGATGGATCGCCAGCTTCTGCACCGCGGCGCCGCGCGCTCGATCAGCGGCATGGCGGCGGTTCTGGCTCACGAGGTGAAGAATCCGCTCTCGGGGATTCGCGGCGCGGCCCAGCTTCTCGAGCAGAACGCGGTGCCGCGCGACCGCGAGTTGACGCGTTTGATCTGCGAGGAGGCGGACCGCATCTGCGCCCTGGTCGATCGCGTCGACATTTTCTCCGACGAGGAGCCGATCGCCTACCGTGCGGTCAACATTCACGAGGTTCTGGAGCATGTGCGCAAGGTCGCGAAGGCGGGATTCGCGCGCGGCATGCGCTTTACCGAGCAATACGATCCGTCGCTGCCGCCGGTCTTCGGCAACCGCGACCAGCTCATCCAAGTGTTCCTGAATCTGGTGAAGAACGCCGCGGAGGTGCTCGAACCGGGGGGTGAGATTGCGCTCGCCACGGCTTATCGACATGGCGTCAAGCTGGCCGTGCCCAGCAGCCGCGAGCGCATTCACCTGCCGCTCGAGGTTTCGGTGCAGGACGACGGGCCGGGCGTGCCCGAAGACATAAAGGCGCATCTTTTCGACCCCTTTGTCAGCACCAAGGCCAACGGTACCGGTCTTGGGTTGGCGCTGGTGGCGAAGATCGTCGGCGATCATGGGGGGGTGGTGGAGTGTGAAAGTAGGCCCCGGCGCACGATTTTCCGCGTGCTCCTGCCGGTGTCCGAGAGCGGGAGCGAGGCAGAGATATGACCAAGGGAACCATTCTTGTCGCCGATGACGATCGCGGCATCCGCACGGTGCTCGATCAGGCGCTGGGCCGGGTCGGTTACGACGTGCGCACCACCGGCCATGCGGCGGCGCTATGGCGCTGGGTCGCCGACGGCGAAGGGGATCTCGTCATCACCGACGTCGTGATGCCGGACGAAAACGGCCTCGATCTGCTGCCTCGGATCAAGAAGCTGCGGCCGGATTTGCCGATTGTGGTGATGAGCGCGCAGAGCACCCTTCTCACCGCGGTCAAGGCGACCGAGCGCGGCGCTTTCGACTATCTGCCGAAACCCTTCGACCTCAAGGATCTGGTCGGGGTGGTGGAGCGCGCCTTGAGCCGGCCGAAGAGCGAGGCGGCTATCGGCGGCCTGCCGGAGCAGGACGACGAGAAGCTGTCGCTTATCGGCCGGTCGCCCGCGATGCAGGAGGTCTACCGCATCCTGGCGCGGCTTCTGGCGACCGATCTCACGGTCTTGATCTCCGGCGAGAGCGGCACCGGCAAGGAGTTGGTGGCGCGCGCGCTTCATACCTACGGTAAGCGCAAGAACGCGCCTTTTGTCGCGGTCAACATGGCGGCGATACCGCGCGAATTGATCGAATCGGAGCTTTTCGGCCATGAGAAGGGTGCCTTTACCGGTGCCAGCGCCCGCAATGTCGGGCGCTTCGAGCAGGCCAACGGCGGCACGCTGTTTCTCGACGAAATCGGCGACATGCCCCTCGAAGCGCAGACGCGGCTTCTGCGCGTCCTGCAGGAGGGCGAGTATACCTCGGTCGGCGGCCGCGAGCCGATCCGCACCAACGTGCGGATCGTCGCCGCGACCAACCGCGACTTGCGCCAGCTCGTCACCCGCGGCCTGTTCCGCGAGGATCTGTTCTACCGCCTGAACGTGGTGCCGATTCGGCTGCCGCCGTTGCGCGAGCGGGGCGACGATATTCCCGACCTGGTCCGCCATTTTCTCAAGCAGGTGCGCGCTGAATCGTTGCCCGCCAAGACGATTACGCCGGAAGCCCTGGAGCGGCTCAAGCGGCACCGCTGGCCCGGCAACATTCGTGAGCTCGAGAATCTGGTCCGCCGGCTGGCGGCGCTGCATTCGGAAGAGATCATCGACGTGCCGGTGATCGAGGCCGAACTCGCCGACGCGACGCCGCCGACGCCGGCCGCCGAA
>JAJYTL010000235.1 GCA_021793055.1 Pseudomonadota bacterium | reverse complement strand
GCGAATTTCAGATTGCCGAGACAGCGCGGCTCGGGCGCGCCGAGCGCGGCGAGGCGCGCCGCGTCCGCCGGGGTTTGCGTCAGGGTCAGGGCGAAGGTGTCGAGGATGTCGCCGATCAGTCCCGCGGCGCGGCGCCAGCGCCGCAGCGAGGTCGCGGACAGCCGCCCTTGCAAGAGGACGGCCGGGATGCGGCGGCGGCGGGTTTCCAGCAGCAGCGCCGGCCAGAATTCCGATTCGACCCACAGCGCGAGATCGGGTCGCCAGTGATCGAGGAAGGCGCGCGCTGCCTGCGGCAGGTCGACCGGCGCGTATTGGTGCAGCACGCCGGCCGGCAGGTGCTCGGCGAGCAGCGTCGCCGAGCTCACCGTGCCGGTGGTGAACAGCAGGTTGAGGCCGGGGCGGCGCGCGCGTAGCCCGGCGGCGAGTGCGAGCACCGACATCGCCTCGCCGATGCTGGCGGCGTGAATCCAGACCAGCGGCCCGGCGGGCCGCACCAGCCTGCTTTGGCCGTAGCGCTCGCCGAGCCGGCTCGGGTCCTCCTTGCCGGTGTTGACGCGCCGGCGCAGGTGAAGACGAACCAGCGGCGTCGCCGCCGTGGCCAGCGTCCGGTAAAGCGCTGCCATGCCCGGCGCGCGCGGCGCCTTCGGCGCGGGAAGATCGGGAGCTTCGGTCATCGGCGGGGAGGCCGGTCGGTCAAGGGATGTCTCCGGGCAAGCGGCCCCTGTCGGTCCGCCGTGGGGCGGCGGCGGGCGGGTGGGCGCGCGCCCCTCGAGCCATACGGGGATTGCCGTGATCCCGTCAAGCGCGACGCGCGGCGAGCGGCCGCCGGCCGATCCCGGGCCGGCCCACGTTGGCATCGCGAACCGGCCCGGTCGGGGGGAGGGGATGGGTCATCGTCCCGTCATGGAAGCGGCGCGCGGACAAGACTTCGGGAAGATCCGACCCAAAGCCGTCGTGCGCTAGTCGCGGTCGTCGTGGTCCCCGCCGCGCCATTCGCGATGGTCGTGGCCGCCGCCGAAGTAGAAGCCGGTGGCATAGCCGTAGTCCGGGCGCCGGCGGTAGGCCGGCCGACGGTAATAGGCGGGCGGCGCGACATAGGCCGGCGCGTAGCCATAGGCGTAGGGATAGCCGTAGACATAGCCGTAAGGGGCTGGCGGCGGCGCGTAGCTCGGCACCGGCACTTCGACGCCGATCCAGACGCCGGCCTCGGCGGGCTTCGCCGCCATCGTCACCGCGGCAACGCCGAGCCCGGCGGCCAGCAGGATGCCGAAGCGTCCGATCCGAAATTTCGCGGCCAATGAGGACATTGGAACCTCCATCGCATAAACGGGGGCGCTTGGTTGAGGCCCCCCTGGGCCTGCCGGCGCGCCGCAAGGGGCGTGAACCAGCCTCGCCCTCTATAGCTTAAATCAATTCATGCGTCAATATTGGCGTACATATGTGTTTTCAATAGCACATAAACGGCTTGAAGGAATCTCGCGGTTGTGACAAAACAGCCTTGGGGGCCGCGCAGCTGCCGGAGGAAGAAGGCGATGCCGGAATCGCGATACACGCGAGACGACCATGAGGCCTATTTCAAGATGCTGGCCGTGGTCGGGACGCGCTGGGAGGAGGCCATCGGCCGCGCCGATTATCGCAATCCGACCGGCTGGAACCTGCTCACCCGGCTGTGGCGCGAGGGCCGGGTCAAGATGTCGGGCGCCTACGAGTTCATTCGCGACGTGAAGAGCCCGACGACGCGCCGCATCTGGATCCAGAAGGCGATCGCCGATGGTATCGTCGATTGCAGCGACGCCGTGCTGACGCGCGCGCTGCGGAGCGGCAAGAAGCCCGCTCTGCCACGCGGCCAGGCCAGTCCCGATATCTGGCTCAGCGCCAAGATCGCGGCCAAGATCGACGTCTTCATGGACGACGTGCTCGACGAGTTGCTGCGCACCGCCGACGACGTCAAGGCGCGGGCGGCCCGCGCTGCGTCGCGTTAGGCGGCGAACGGGAGGGGCGGGATGGAAGTGCGCGCGTTCGGCCGCACCGGCCTGCGGCTGTCGCTGTTGGGCTTCGGCTGCGGCGCGGTTGGCGGCTTGATGGTGCGAGGCGAGGCCGCGGCGCAACAGCGCGCCATCGCACGGGCGCTTGAGGTCGGAGTCAATTACTTCGACACCGCTGCGCTCTATGGCAACGGCGAATCCGAGAAGAACCTCGGCCGCGCGTTGCGGGCGCTCCAGGACCGGACGGCGCTGATCGGCACCAAGGTGCGCCTGGCACCCCGCGATTTCGGCCGTATCGAGGCCGCGATGACCGAATCCCTCGAGGCCAGCCTGCGCCGCCTCGGCCGCGAGGCGGTCGATATCTTCCATCTCCACAATGCCGTCACGGAAGCGGGTGGCGGCGAGACCTTGAGCGTCCGCCAGGTACTGCACGAGGTCGTGCCGGCGATGGCGGCGCTGCGCCGCCAGGGCAAGATCCGCTTCATCGGGTTGACCGCGGTCGGCGATACCGCGGCGCTCGCCGCGGTGCTCGACGCCGGCCGCTTCGACAGCGCCCAGATCGTCTACAACCTGCTCAACCCCTCCGCCGCCGCGGCGCTGCCGGCGCGCTATCCGGCGCAGGACTACGACCGCCTGCTCGATCGCGCCGCTGCGGCCGGCACCGGCGCCATCGGCGTCCGGGTGCTGGCGGGCGGCGCGCTGTCCGGCTCGGCGGAACGCCATCCGGTGGCGAGTCCGCCGCCGCCGCCGATCGGCTCGGCTTTCGCCTTCGATGCCGACCTGGCGCGGGCGCAGCGTCTTGCGCCGCTGATTGCCGAGGGCTTCACCGCGACCCTCGCCGAGGCGGCGACGCGCTTCGCGATCACGCCGCCGACGATCGGCACCATCCTGGTCGGCATGGCGACGCCGGAGCAGTTCGAGAGCGCCCTGGCGGCGGTCGAGAAAGGCCCGCTGTCGGCCGCGGCGCTCGCCCGGATTGCCGCCCTGCAGCAGGGCTTTGCCGGCGAAAGCCGCTGATTTCCCGCCGCCGCGCCGGCGCCTTTCCTTAAAGTCTTCTTAACTTTCTCGGCGCCATAGTGCAGCCTTGCGAGATGCGTGGGAGCTAAATGCCGCATGCCCCAACTTCGGTCGCTTGGTGCATGGTTCGGGAGGCGAATTCACGCGATCCCCTTAGCACGTCGCCTGGTTCTTTTGACGACCATCTTTCTCGCCGCCGTCTACGCCGGCGACGCCGCCATCGTTATTCATCATTACCGAGGATTGGTCGCGCACGAGCGTGAGACGCGCGACGCGAAGGCGCAGTTGCTGGCGGAACACGCGGGCCGCGCCCTGGCGGCCATCGATCTGTCGCTTGAGATCATCGCCGAGCGGCTGAAACACCGACTGCCGCTCGACAAGCCGACGGTCTTCACCCAGCTCCTCCTCGACAAGTATCTCAAGAAGCTGCCCGAGGTCCGCGCCTTGGCTGTGGCGGATGCCAAGGGCCAGATCGTCAACGACACCCAGTCGTTCCCGCCGCCGCATTTCAACATCGCCGACCGGGCGCATTTCGCGGAACAGAAGAAGTGGCGCGGCGTCGGCCTGTATTTCGGCAAGATCGAAATCTCGCGGGTGGATGGCAAAGCCTTCTTCCCGATGAGCTATCCGATTCTCGACGACTACGGAAATTTTGACGGCGTCGTGACCGCCGTTGCCGAGCCGGCCTATTTTTCCGGCTTCTATGCCCCCGACGGCGGCGAGCAGGACGCGTTCACCCTGCTCGAGCGCGACGACGGCGCGATCCTGGCCGGCACCGGCCTGTCGGACCGCGAGTTGACCGACGGACGACCCAAGCTTCCGCGTTACCGCGACAAAAGCGACACCTCGGTGGCGGCAGTCCGCGGCTTTCCGGCCAAGATCGTCCTGATCGGCCGGCCGACGGCGATGACGCCCGAGTTTATAACCTTCGTCGCGATGGATGCCGGATTGCTGGCGGTTATGACGATCATCGCCTGGCTGCTCGCGACCGCCGCCGCGAACGAAGCTGCCGCCGTTGTCCGCGAGGCGGAGGCACGTCAGACGGCCGAGGCCAGATTGCTCGGCGCGATCGAAAGCGCCCCGGCCGCCTTCGCGCTGTTCGACAAGGACGACCGCCTGACCCTGTCGAACGCGCTTTACGCCTCCTTCTTCGCCCCGATCAAGGACCTGATCGTTCCGGGCAGGACCTTCGCCGAACTCGCCAAGGCGGCGCTGGCCCGCGGAGCCTACGCCAATCATCATGCCGACGACGACACCTTCCTGCAATGGCGCCTGGCGCAGCATCGGGCAGGCGTCGGCGAGCCCATCATCCAGCTTCGCGACGGCCGCTGGATTTTGGTGCGCGAGCGGCGGACGAAACAGGGCGACATCGTCCTGTTCTGCTCGGACATCACCCTCTTGAAGGAGCGCGAGGCGGAGTTGCGCCAGAGCGAGTTGGCGGAAAAACGCGCCCGCGAGCAGGCCGAACAGGCTAACCGCGCAAAGACCGATTTCCTCGCCAGCATGAGTCACGAGCTGCGGACGCCGCTCAACGCCATCATCGGCTTTTCCGAGATGATCGAGCGTGCGGTGAAGGGGCCGGTGCCGGAAACCTATCGCGAATACGGCCAGCTCGTGCGCACCAGCGGCGAGCACCTTCTCTCGATCATCAATGACATCCTCGACATCGCGAAATTGAACGCCGGCAAGACCGAGCTTCAGCTCGAATCAGTCGACGCCGCCCGCATCATCGGCGAGGCCGTCGCCATTGTCTCGGAGCGCGCGGCGGGCGCCCGGGTGAAGATCACCACAGCGAGCGCCACGGCCTGCCCGGAGATCGAGGCCGATCCGCTTCGCTTGCGCCAGGTGATGCTCAATCTGATCACCAATGCGGTGAAGTTCACGCCCGCCGGCGGCGAGGTCGAGGTTTCGACCGCGGTCGTCGGCGACGCGCTCCGCATCGCCGTGCGCGACACCGGCATGGGCATGGCACCCGAGGACATCCCCCACGCCTTGGAGCCGTTCGCGCAGGTTGGCGCCCATCATACCCGCCATCACGAGGGCACCGGCCTTGGATTGCCGATCTCGAAAACCTTGGTCGAACTGCACGGCGGGCGTTTCGAAGTCGCAAGCGCGCTCGGTCTCGGCACCACCGTGACGATCAGCTTGCCCCTTCGCCGGCCGGGCAAGGCCGCGAGCGGCGGCATTCTCTCCGATGCCGCCGTCGGTGCCCCATTCAGGACGTGAAGCCGATGACGTTTCCGAAGCTCGCTTTCCTCGCCGGCGTTGTCGCGCTTCTCGCGCGGCCGGCCTGGGCCGCCGAACCGATCCGGATCGGCGTCGATGGCCCGCTCACCGGCGGCTCCGCGCCGATGGGAATCAGCATGATGCGCGGCACCGAACTGGCTGCGGCGCAGATCAACCGGGCCGGCGGC
>JAJYTL010000234.1 GCA_021793055.1 Pseudomonadota bacterium | reverse complement strand
GGTTCAATCTGCCGCCGCGCAAGAAGCCCTATTCCGTGCCGGTCGCGCCAAATGTCGTCCTGCAATACCGCCGCAACAAGCGCCACGGCACCTGGTCGGTCCGGCTCACCGACGGCAAGGACGAGGTCCATCGCCTCGCCGGCGCCGACGATCACGCCGAAGCCGACGGCCACGCCGTCCTCGACTTCTGGCAGGCCCAGGAAGCGGCGCGGGCCAAGGCAAAAATCCACCAGGGCACCGTCCAGCCGGTGACGCTCGAACAGGCGCTCGCAACCTACGAGGCCGATCTCAAGGCGCGCGGCAACAACGTTCACAACATGCGCCGCGCCAAGCTCCATCTTTCGCCTCACCTCCTTAAGGCCACGATTTCCTCGCTCGAAGCCGACCAACTCCGCCGCTGGCGCAATGCGCTCGTCGGCGCCATGGTGCCCTCGAGCGTCAATCGGACCACCGCCTGCGTCAAGGCGGCCTTGAATCTCGCCGCCGACCATGATCCGCGCATTACGCAAAGACCATGGCGAATCGGATTGCAGCCGCTGCGCGACAGCGATCGCTCCCGCAACGTAATCCTCCCCGACAAGACCGTGCGCCAAATCGTGGCCGAGGCCTACCGGGACGGCGGCGCCTTCGGCCGCCTGGTCGAAGTCGCGGCGCTCACGGGCGCCCGCGTCAGCCAGATCGCGCGTCTCGAAGTCCAGGACCTGCAGGACGACCTCCCCGATGTCCGGCTCATGATGCCGGCGAGCCGCAAGGGCCGCGGCGGCAAGAAGGTGCCGACCCGGCCGGTGCCGATCCCGCTCACGCTGGCGCGCCGCCTCCGCGCCGCGGTCGAAGATCGGCCCTCCACGGCCCCTCTCCTCGCCAAACCCTCCGGCGATCCCTGGCGGCCGTCCGACCATACCCGACCCTTCGCCGCCGTCATCGAGCGGCTGCGGCAAGCCGCAGACGAAGAACCGTGCAGCGCCGCTGCCAGCCTTGGAAAAGGTACAACAGCGAATTTTGATAGCGTCACCATCTCCGCATTGCGCCATTCGAGCATCGTTCGCCAGCTCCTCGGCGGCGTGCCGATCCGGGTGGTCGCCGTCAACCACGACACCAGCATTGCCATGATCGAGCGCACCTACTCTCGCCATATCACCGATCATGCCGACGCGCTGGCGCGAAAGACCCTGCTCGAGGTTTCGGCGCCACAGCACGATAACGTCGTGACCCTCAGAGGTGGCCGCTCCGCCCAAACCAGCCGGACCACGCCATAACTGATAAGACCAAGTTCCGTTACCGGCCCCTAACCGCATGCGTCGATGACCGCTCCATGTATGGTAATCTGAAGAACGAGAAGCTCAAAGCTGGTTACGAACTACCGCGCGAGACCGACGGGGCCACATATCTTCGTCTGCCACGCTGGTAGCCAGGCGCGTCGGGTCCAGGGTGCTATTTTGGACACGGCACCAACCCCTGTGGAAACATTGGGCGGTGGCCACTGGTTCCGCCTAGTGAAGTTGCTTGTCCGTCACGGCGCTCCAGGACAGAACGGCGAGATGGGCGGCAAGAGTCTAAGGCACCTTTGGAAAAGAGGAGACGGCGTTGGAGATCGAAGGGTGTATTGCGCTGGTGACCGGGGCCAACCGAGGGCTCGGCCGCGCATATGCGGAGGCGCTTATCGCTGGGGGTGCTGCCAAGGTGTATGCAGGTGCGCGAGACCTGTCCAGCATTGCGGATCCGTGCCTTCTGCCCGTCAAACTGGATGTCACCTCTCGCTCGGAAGCCGCGGCGGCGGCCGAGGAATGTAGCGACGTCAACCTTTTAATCAACAATGCAGGAATCATGCTGGGCAGTCCGATGCTCGCCAGTGGGGCCGAAGAGGCCATGCGACGCGAGATGGAGGTGAATGTCTTTGGCGTTCAGAACATGATTCGGAGCTTTGCGCCTGTGCTCTCAAGGAACGGCGGCGGAGTGATTGTCAACGTCCTTTCAGTGGTGAGCTGGTTTACCGTTCCATTCAATGCCACCTACTGTGCTTCCAAGCACGCGGCGCTTGCCGTCACGGATGCAGCCAGAATCCAATTGAGATCGCAAGGTACGCGTGTGGTAGGCGTGTATGCCGGCTTCATCGACACGGATATGGCAGCCAACATCGACCAGCACAAGACACCTCCACGACAGGTGGCCGAGCGAACTCTTGAAGGCATTCGGCGAGGGCAGGAGCATGTTCTTGCCGACCGGCGAGCGGAAGAAGTGTGGCGGGCAATGAGGACGGAGCCATCCTTGATGGCTGAGGCAATGCAGCAATCATGGGACAAGGCCAAGGGAAGGAACACAGGCCCGTCAGGCTCGCTCGCATAAGCTCTCTCCGTCGAGACCAGCGCGGCGAGGAGCTGCCGAACGCCCGAAATTTAGCCCGGCCGGCCAGGCCGCTTGGGCGGAATTTCGAGAGATGCGCCAACGGGCGGCGCTGGTGGTGAGAAGCACACGGTTGAGCCCGGGACGAATGGCCGATTTCCGCCATTGCCGCGCGACTTTACGGGTCCCTTCTGTCAGCTTCTTACCACTAGAAGCCGAGACAAACTTCGAATCGGCGATCTAGCGGGCCTGGCGTCCTTCAAACAGGTCCCGACCGAGGGTGAGTGCGCGAATCTTGGCATCGGCGATTGAGCGCTTTAGCATCCAGAGCCCACAATCAGGATGTATATAGCGGATGCGATCGACGCCGAGTAGGTTGGTCGCGCGTTCAATCGCGCGTGCGATGCCGTCGGCCGACTCCACGACCGTAGATTTCACATCCACGACGCCAAGCCCGAAGCCTATCTCCGGTTTGAGATCACGGAAGGCCTGAATCTCCTCCGGCGGGCGGTGTGCCGTTTCCATGACAATGTGATCGGCATGAAGGGCGTTCAGATAATCGATCAGGTTCTTCCACGCTCCCTTCTGAATGGTCTGCCCTCCGTAATTTCCGAAGCAAAGATGGACCGCGGCAGTTCCCTTCACCGCGTCGAGCACACGGTTTGCCGCCGCCGCCGCCCACGGCCCGTCTTGAGGGCTTCCCGGAAGATTTGCCTCATCGAGCTGGACCACGTCGGCATTGAGTGTTTCCACCTGCGCCGCCAGAACCTCAGCGAGAGCATGGGCCAGCTTTTCCGCGCTCTTATAATATGAATCGAGCAGCGTCTTTGCCAGCATGTGTGGCCCGGTTATAGTGAACTTCAACGGCTTGTTGGCAAGACCCTTGGCACGCGCGCACGCGTCCGGAAGATCCAGTGTCCCGCTTCCCACCGGTCCGTCGACCAGACCAGGTGGACGAGTGCGGAAGTTCATGCCGGGCTGAGAGCGGTACGCGAGCAACTCTTCAAAAGTCAGCTCTGTCCTCACCCCTGTCATCGGCCGCACGAAATACTCGATCATGCCGTTGGTTTCGGGATGGTTGACGTCGAAGCGGTACATCTCCCCGTCACAGACGACGTCGATGCCGGCCTTTTCCTGAATTGAGAGCACCACGCGCGTCGCATCGGCCAAGGCCTGCTCGGACGGACTCGCGACCAGCCATTCGGGAATCGGATACGACCCGACGACGGTTGTCTTGATCCGGGGTTTCCCTTGTGCCACTTCTTTCTCTCCGGCTTGATAAGTGCAGGCACCCTGATGGGGCGAAGCGATTTTAGCTCTTTATAGTACCTATTGCCGCCGCGGGCTAGGCCCGACCGGCCATCGAA
Source organism: Pseudomonadota bacterium (assembly GCA_021793055.1). Taxonomy (GTDB): domain Bacteria; phylum Pseudomonadota; class Alphaproteobacteria; order Ferrovibrionales; family Ferrovibrionaceae; genus JAJYTL01. The sequence continues at coordinate 1,729 of JAJYTL010000234.1, read as the reverse complement.
TGCGAGGGAGAGGCGATGAACGCGGATATTGCAGACTTGCCCGAACGTTTGGAAGACGTCGTGCAGCTGGAAGAGGTGATGACCCGGCCTTCGCCCATGCTGCAGCAAGCGCTCGCAGGGGTTTCCGGCGATATTCTCGTGCTGGGCGTCGGCGGCAAGATGGGGCCGACACTCGCCCGCCTTGCAAAGCGGGCTGCGCCGGAAAAACGGATCATTGGCGTCGCCCGTTTCAGTGAGGCGGGTCTGCGCGAGAAGCTCGTGGACGAGGGAATCGAGTGCATTGCGGCCGATCTACTCGATCGCGATCAGATCAGGCGCCTGCCGGCAGTCGAAAACGTCATCTTTATGGCAGGCAGAAAGTTCGGCTCAAGCGGCCGGGAGGATCTTACCTGGGCCATGAACGTCATGGTTCCGGCGATGGTCGCCGAGGCGTTCCAGTCGTCGCGTATCGTCGTATTTTCCACCGCCTGCGTCTATCCGTTTGTCGACGTTGCCCTGGGCGGCGCAAAGGAGACCACTCCCATCGGCCCACCACCCGGCGATTACGCGAATTCCTGCGTCGGGCGCGAGCGCATATTCGAGTACTTCTCCCGCGAGCGCCGCACGGTCGGGCGCACAATTCGCCTCTCCTACGCCATCGACATGCGATATGGCGTTCTACACGACGTCGCCGAAAGGATTGTCGCGGGCACGCCGATCGACTTGACGACCGGGCATGTCAATGTCATCTGGCAAGGGGACGCGAATGCGATGATTCTTGCAGCACTGCGTCACTGCACCGCGCCGACAAGCCCGCTCAATGTCAGCGGTCCGGAAACCGTGAGCATCCGTGCCCTGGCAGAGTCTCTGGGCGAAAGACTCGGCAAGCGGCCCGTGTTGACTGGAAATGAGGCATCGACCGCTTGGCTGGTCAACACACAGGAGGCCATGCGCCTCTTCGGCTACCCGCGCGTGCCCTTGCAGCGCATGATCGACTGGACGGCGGACTGGGTCGGTCGCGGAAAGCCGAGCCTGGGGAAAGATACCCACTACGGGACTCGTGATGGCGCCTACTGATGTGCTCGATCTCCGAGAGCGCGCTCTGAGCAGGATGGATATTCCGCAAGCCCGCGCGCTTGTCGCGGAAGCCGGGTGGAACCAGGTTGATGAAGATTGGGCCCTCATGCTCGAGGAGGGGCGAGGCTTTGGCATCTTCGATCCCGATGGCAGGTTGGTGGCCACGGCGGTTATGCTGCCCTTTGGCGGGCGCTTCGCCTGGATCAGCATGGTTCTGGTGGAAAAGGCCCATCGCCGATTGGGCCTTGCGACACGCCTCATGCGTCGGTGCATAGACGCGGTGGTGGCTGATGGGCTTGTTCCTGTTCTTGACGCGACGCCGGACGGGCGCCAAGTCTACGCCCGCCTCGGGTTTCGCGATCTGTGGGGCTACCAGCGGATGGCGAGCGGGCAGATCTCGCCGTCTGAGCTGAACTCAGGCGCCCGCGGTTTCACGGTCCGCCGGCTGCTCGATTCTGACGAACCGCGCCTGCTGGCATACGACCGCGGTGTCTTTGGTGCCGATCGCAGCATGGTGCTGAACAATTTGAGGAGCCGCCTTCCAGAGGCGGCGGTTCTGGTCGAGACGGCTGACAGGATTCGGGGTTTTGCCTTGGCGCGAGACGGTCGCAATGCGGTTCAGATAGGCCCGATCGTGGCCGACGACACGACGGTCGCGATTGCCCTCCTCACG
>JAJYTL010000233.1 GCA_021793055.1 Pseudomonadota bacterium | reverse complement strand
CATTCGACCACGATATCAGCGCCTATTTCCTAAGCGTGAACCGTAACAAGCGCAGCCTTGCGCTCAATTTCCGGGACCCTCAGGCCCTCGATCTCCTGCGCGACATGTCGGAGAGGGCCGACGTTCTGGTGGAGAATTTTAAGCCTGGGGTCATGGCGGAGATGGGGCTCGAATACGAGATCCTTCACCGGCGCAATCCCCGGCTCGTCTATGCCGGTATCACCGCAATGGGGACCGAGGGGCCCTATGGCAACTGGCCCGGCGTCGACCAGATCGCGCAAGGCATGTCCGGTCTCATGAGCATCACCGGCACCAAGGAGAGCGGGCCAATGCGAGTGGGCGTTCCGATTGGCGACCTTGTCGCGGGCATGTGGGCGGCGCTCGGGGTTGAGGCCGCGCTGATCGAGCGCGCCAAGAGCGGCAAGGGCCAACGCATCGACACCTCGCTCTTGGCGGGGCTCATCGGGCTGCTCTGCGTGCAGGGACAGCGCGTGCTTTCCCTCGGCCAAGTGCCGGGTCCGGTCGGCAACGACCATCCGGTGATCTGCCCCTACGGCACCTTTATGGCCAACGACGGACCCTTCAACATGGCCGCGGCGACGCAAGAGATGTGGGTCAAGCTGTGTGACCTGATTGGCCAACCCACGCTGGTTAGCCATCCCGATTTCGCCGACAACAGCGCACGCGTCGCACATCGTGAGGCGCTTAAGGCGCGACTCAACGAGAGCTTCGCGGCGCGCTCACGCCTGGACTGGACGCGCGCTCTCGTTGACCTCGGGCTACCCGCCGGCCCCATCTTCGACGTCGGCGAGGCGCTCTCCGACCCGCACGTGCTCCATAACGGGCTGGTGGAGGAGATCAACCATCCACTGCTGGGAACTCTGAAGCAGCTCGGCAATCCTGTCCGGCTCGAGAGCATGGGCGGGCGCTCGGTACGCACGCCGCCGCCGCAATTGGGTGAGCACAGCGAAAATTCGCTTGCCGATTACGGTATCGACGCGGCCCGCATCGCGGCGCTTGTCGCGGTCGGTACGATCAAGCAGATCTGAGGGAGAAACGCATGCCCTACAACAGGCTCGACTATGTGGCGCTGGCCTCGCGCGCGCCGGAGGCCACGGCGGATTTCTTAGGCCGCCAGCTCGGGCTCGAGCGCCGTGCGGTCGCCGCCGGAAAGGACGGACCGAAGCTAGTGATCTTCGCCGTCGGGCAGACGCAGGTGGCGGTCTTTCCGCTCGGCCATCCGCTGATCGACGGCAGCGACAAGCCGGGCGTCCATCACATCGCGCTCGCCGCCGACGATCTCGCCCGCGCGCGCAAGGAGGTGGAGAGCGTAGGTTTGATGGCTGAATCCGGCGAGGAGACCGGTCTTGGCAGCAGACGCCGCTTCTGCCTCGATCCCGCCTTCACGGCGGGGATCAGGACCTATCTTTCCGAACCGCTTGACCTCGCTTCCAGCAGTTCGGCCCACGTCGAGCGCATTGATCATCTCGGCGTCGCCAGCGCCGACAATGAGGGTGGGTTGCTTGCCTTTCGCGATCGGCTTGGGTGTCCGCTGGAAAGCCAGCAGACCGACATGGAGGTGAGCATCGCGGTCGAGAGCTTCACTTCGGACAAGTATGGCGCGGTCTATCACACGCGAGCGCCAGAACTGGTCGGCGGATTGCGCTCCTGGTTCGTTACTGTCGGTGACTGTGAGCTCGAGCTCTTGCAGGATTTCGACCCCGATGCCGGCGGAACGGTGCGGCACGGCACGCCCGGCAACACGCGGCAAGATCGCGGCGCCATCTCGCGCTTCGTCGAATCTCGTGGCGCGGGGCTGCACCACATCGCGTTCAAGACGCCGGACATCAACAAGCTATTGCCCGCGCTCCAGCGCGACGGAACCGACGTGATTGACCACATCGGCAGGCCAGGTAGCCGACGGGCCATGATTGGCTTCGTCCAACCAAAGAGCATCGGGGGGGTTCTTGTTCATTTCGTCGAGCGCTGATGACACCGAGCTTCCGCTGACCGAGACGGTCATGGTGGGGCCAAGACGCGAGGGCTTGACGGGCGCCGGCCACGGCCCGGCCGTGCTGGTGTGTGATGCCGGCGGTTTCGAGTGCCCTCTCGATCACTGGAACCCCTGGAACCTTGCGCGATGTTTTACGCTACCAAAGGCCTTGCGATTTTTTCACGTCCGACCTTGGAAGAAGGTCGGGAGGCCGCTTCTTGCCGCGGACCAAACCCTCGATCTTTGGTGGCATTAGCGAAGGCCCCTGACGCGAGGCAAGCCTTTCAGTCGCAACCCAGGCCAATCGGTTCCGCCACCGGTGGCAAAGGCCGCGTCGGGGTGGTAAGCAATGCTTCCGGCATCGTACTCACGGTCGAACGGAACGCATAACCGGTGGCCGGGGTGCGCGCTATTTCCAGTCGCTTCGTGCCGCTCTATTTGCGACGAAACCAGCCCGAAATCGCCGTTCACGCATTTTCCAGCGCGTCTGCGGCGATCGTTCAAGCTGGTTTCGCCCCGTGTCGATCCGGTCGATCTTAGACTGCGTCCGCGCTTTGGTTCGCCTTTCTCTTTTGGTTTCGGATGCCGAGCGAGGCCCAGAGCAGCGTAAAAATTATCGCATAGATGAAGACGTTCCCGATGACGTTGCCGCGGACCCCGGTGCCGGCGCTCGTATAAGGTCCGCCGAAGGCCTCCGCCGTGCTCCATACCGAGAGTGACCATAGGAATCCGAGTGGAATGAAAAGCCGCAGGGCGCGGCCGGTCAAGAGGCTCAGGGCTATCAAGCTTTCGATGAGTGCGGTACCGGTGGCGACCAAGAGCGGGCCGACAGCGCGGACGACGACAATGACGAATCCGAGGTAAGCGGCGATCCAACGCGGTTGCCCTGGCAGGACCGATGTCATTTGGCTCAAAAAGTGAAACAGGAATCCGGGTTGCCATTTCAGCGCCGCGTCGAAAGCCCAAAGAAGGCCGAATAGTATCCGCGCGACATTCCAGAGGCGGTTGGGAAACCTTGCCATGCCCGGCTGCGTTTCCTTGAGGACCGGAAGAACGCTCAGAATGAAAACAAATGAAATCATGTAGGGGACGAAGACGCCCGGATCCGTTTGGCCGCCGGCATAGGGGTAGCCAAGTGCGTTCAGGCTCGTCCAGCACAAGAAGCAATAGGCGATGCCAAGCCATGCCGCGAAGGCGACGCCGATACGGAAGAGAAGCGAGAGCCCGATCAGGGCGGCGATAACGATCATGACGACCGCGATCTTCTCCGGGCCGATGCGCTCCACGCCGTGTGCCACAGCGAGAATATACGGCTTAAGCCAAAACGGCGCGCCAGCCGCCGGCTTGACGAAGGCTCGAATGAGGTTGCGCGAGCCTTGGCCGCCGGGCCGACCGAGCCATGCATAAAACTGAAAGCCGGCGTTCGAGATCCAGATCAGGCCGAACAGGGCGACGATCAGGCGAAATGGCCTTCGAGGGCCATGCCAGAGATCGCGAGGGTTGGAGGGTTTTGCCGGTTGGAGAACAGGTAGCGCCGATGGAGCATTCATAAGTCACCTAACTGCATCATTACTGCATCATTACTGCATCATTGCGGAACGAAGGATAGCCTGATCGTGCCGAGCGCAGCTCTGATGACAGGCCGGCGCGTCAACTTAATATCGTCGCCTCTCGTCACGGATATTCCCGCGCCGGGGCGAAGCGCGCAACCACCGCATAGAGTAGCGGTGCGATCCAGAGCGAGCTCACAACGGCTAGCGCGAGGCCTCCCATCACCGACACCGCCAGAGGCTGCAGGAGCGCGGTGCCGCGGCCGATGCCGATCGCGAGCGGCAGGAAGCCCCCAATATCGGCCAGCATGGTCATCAGGATCGGGCGCAACCGTCTGCCTGCCGCCCGCGCTATCTGCGGCGGGCCATGTCGGGCGCCCGGGTGGGCGCGTATGGCGAACACAAGGATCACGTTGTTCACCGCGATCGCGTATACGATCAAGATTCCGAGGAACGCGGTGCTATCCAGGTTGAGCCTCGCCAACAGCAGCGCCGCCAACGCGCCGGGAGCAGCGAGCGCGATCGAGGCCATCGCCGGCAACGCCATGCTCTGGCCGCCGAACTGGAAACCGAACAGCACCAGCAAGATCAGCAAGGTGCCGCCGAGAACGAGCGCCATTTGCCGAAAGCTCTGCGTTTGTTCCGCGTAATAACCGCCGAGCAGCGCGGTCATGCCGGTCGGCAACTGCACTTTCGCAATCGCGTGTCGCGCCACCGCCGCGGCGGCGGAAAGGCCTTCGCCCGGACGCGGACGTAGCCAGATATATGCGTAGGGTACAAGTGCCTGGTGGGTGACATAGGGAACGGAGCCGCGCAGCCCGAGCCGCGCCAAACTGCCCAGTGGGGCGTATGCCGGCGCCGCCTGGTGCGTTGGCAGACGGACCGGCAAGCTCGGCAACCCATCCAGCGTCGGTGCGTCTCCCCCCGTGCTGACGCGGATCGGGAAGATCTGTTCCCCCTTGAGAAGGAAGCCGGCGCGCTCGCCCCACAGCCGCAACTTTATGGCTTGCGCCATCGTCGGCGCGGTTAGCCCGTCGAGCCGCGCCACGGCGCGCGGCCGTACCGTGATTTCCGAGCCGGTGGATGCCGACTTGAATACGATCGACTGGAACCGCCCGGAGCGGCGCAGGACCTGCGCAATGCGCGCGCCGGCCTGCGAAAGCGCGGTGGAATTGGCCCCGAATAGAAACACCTCGAGTGGCGCGTGCGCGCCGGACAGATCGCCCAGCCGGTTTCCCATCACCTGGGCTTCGCTCAGCGCGGCCAAGGCGGGGTCGGCCGCGCGGAACGCCCGGTGCAGACGCAGCATGACCGCCTGGGTACTCACCGTGCGATGTTGCTTCAGTACGAGCGCCAGCGCTCCTTTGTTCGGCGTCGAGCGCCGATAGGCGAAGCTGCGCCCGATCACCAGAGAGGCGCGGGCGACAGCCGGATCTGCGAGGGCGATCCGCATCAAGGTTCGCCCGACCTGCATCGTTTCCGCCACCGAACTTCCGACCGGTGTGCGGAACGGAACCGATATCACGCCCTCATCCCAAGGCGGCAGGAACGCCGTCGGCAGGTGCGCCAAGCTAAAAATTCCGACGCCCGCGAGAAGGGCCACCGCCGCTGCCGCCGACCATGGCCGGCGCATGCCGCGAACCAGATGCCGCATATACCAGTGCCGCAGGCGCGTGTCCCATCCCGCCGCCGCCATCGTGCCGCCGCGCCCCGCCAGCCACACCGCGAGCACGGGCGTCACCACCAGCGCGACCAGTTGCGACGTGACCAGCGCCACGACGATGGCAATGGCCATCTGCCGGAACAGCAGCCCGATCGTGCCGGTTAAGGAAATCAGCGGCACGAAGACGAGGCAGGAGGTCAAAGTCGCAAAGGTCATGGCGGGCAGAATGCGTGCCGTCCCGGCGAGTTCGCTGCGTCTTCGC
>JAJYTL010000232.1 GCA_021793055.1 Pseudomonadota bacterium | reverse complement strand
CCGATCTTAGATGCCCTGCGGCCAGCGCCGGTGCGCCCGTTTGATGCCGGATGCGAGCTTGGCGAATTCGTCTTCGCGCTCGAACGGTGGGTCGATGAGAACCACGCCGCGGCGCTCCGGCGGCGGCAGAAACGCCTTGAGCCCGAGATAGCCGTCGGCGTGATGCACGGCGACATGCATCTGATCGGCGAATTCGAGCTTGAGAAGCCGCACGTCCTCGGGGTGAAGCTCGATCAGCACCAGACGGTCCTTGGGCCGCATCAGCAGCCGCGCCAAGAGCGGCGAGCCCGGATACCAGCGGAGCGGCTGCCGCCCGCCGCTCTCGGGCTTGCCGTTCAAGGATCTGACCGCGGCGAGATAGGGGGCGAAAAACGCCGGCGGATCGGCGGCGGCAAGCAGGCGGGCGATGCCGCTCTTGTACTCGCCGGTCTTTTGCGCCGCCTCCGACAGCAGGTCGTAGCGGCCGAGGCCGGCATGGGTATCGACGACGGAAAACGGCGCCGGCTTGGCCTTGAGCCGCTCGAGGACCACGGCGAGGACGGCGTGCTTCAAACAGTCCGCGGGTCCGCCGGCGTGGAAGCGATGACGGTAATTCATGGTCGATCGGCCGCCGGGCTATCAGGTGCCGGCGAAACGGGCAAGGCCCAAGGCATTGTCGGCGGTGGTGGCGAGGGCGAGATCGGGCACCGAGAAGAGGGCCGGCATGGCGTGGCTTTGCGGTTTTCGTCGGGGATTAAGAGCGCTTGGGCCGACTATAGCGCGCTGGCCTCCGTCGATTGCCATAAAAAGCTTTTGTTAACCTTATGGCAAGGGGTCGGCCGCCATAATCCAGCGCCATGTCGCCTCTCATGCATTTGATCGCGATCGTCGTTTATGCGGCGGCCGCGGCGATTCTCGGCTCGTCCGTGGGTCCGAGCCTCGATCCCGGCCGGGGCGGGAGCCATGTCTTTACCGCCGTGTTCTTTGTCGGCTTCGCGCTGGTGCACGAGGTTTACGCCCGCGTCCGCGCCGAGGCGGCTGCGCGGGACGACCGGGAGCGGAACCAACAAGCCCTCGACGAGCGCTGGCGGCATGCCGAGGCGGCGCTCGACGAGATGCGCGATCGCATCGAGGGCCTGAATCGCGAGGGCGACGCGCGCCGCTCGAACGATATGGCGGTGCTGAAGACCCTGCTCGGCCAGCTTGCCGACCGGCTCGGCGCCAACCTCAGCACCGGCGTCGCCGGGTCCGACGGCGGTAAGCAGGCAAGCGATGCGGATATCCGGCGCGTCCTGCGCGACGCGCTTGAGGAAAACCGCGTCGATCTCTATCTCCAGCCGGTGGTCAGCTTGCCGCAGCGGCACAGCCGCTTCTACGAATGCTATTCCCGCATCCGCGACGGGGCGGGCCAAGTCATCGCGCCCGACCGCTACATTGCGCTCGCGACGGAGAACGGTCTGATCGCGACCGTCGACAACCTGCTGCTGCTGCGTTGCGTGCAACTGATCCGCAGGCTTCAGCGGCAACACCGCGACGTCGGCTTTTTCGTCAATCTGTCGCTCGATAGCATCAGCGACGGCAGTTTCTTCGATCAGTTCCTGTTCTTCCTCGAAAGCAACGCGGAACTCGCGGACCGCATGGTGTTCGAATTCGCGCAAGCCGATCTCGCGCGCCATGGCGCCGCCGCGTCGGCCAAGCTCGCGCGCATGGCCGATCTCGGCTATTCGTTTTCGCTCGATCAGGTGACCGATCTCGATCTCGATTGCGCACGCCTCGCGGAACAGAACTTCCGCTTTGTGAAGATCGAGGCTGAGCGCCTGGTGACGGCCGGCGGCCCGACCGCGAACCCGGACGGCACCGGCGAGCGGCTGACCCGGCTCAAGACCGAGCTGGCGCGCCATCAGATCGACCTTATCGCGGAGAAGGTCGAGGCCGAGAAGACGGTGGTCGATCTCCTCGATCTCGAGGTCGATTACGCCCAAGGCTGGCTGTTCGGCGAACCGCGGCGGAGCCGCGAGGCTGGCTAGCGCGCGGTGTGAGGGTCGACTTGGCCCAAAATCATGTCCGTGCGCCGGTCCGACGACTTGGGGCACGATCTTGTGCGAAATGCCGGGCCGCCGGCGGTCGAACGGCGGTTGACAGGAAACACGCGGGCATTACCCTCCGCCCGGGTTTTTGCCGGGCGAGATGGCGCCGGGCGGTCTGTCGAAAGTCATGCTTCCATGTCGCTTCCCGTCCATTCCGGCATCGCCGCGGTTGCCGACCGCTATTCCGCTTATATCCTCGATGTTTGGGGGGTGCTGCATAACGGCCGGGCGCCTTATCCGGGGGTGCGCGAGTGCCTGCAACGGCTGCGGGGCGCGGGCAAGAAGGTGCTGCTGCTCTCGAACGCGCCGCGGCGCGCGGCGCGGGTTGGCGCCATGCTCACCCGGCTCGGCATTCCCGAGGCGGAATACGACCACGTGGTGACGTCGGGCGAATTGACCCGCGAAGCCCTGGCTGCCGGCATCCTCGGGCCGACGGCCAAGCGCTATTTCTGCCTTGGCCCGGAGGAGGACGGCGGTCTTCTGGACGGGCTCGACTTGCAGCGGGTGGCCGATGTCGCCGCGGCGGACTTCATTCTCGCCATCGGCTTTTTCGATCCGCAGCGCGATACGCTCCGCTCCTACGCGCCGTTGTTCGCGGCGGCGCGGGCGCGGGACCTGCCGATGCTATGCGCCAATCCCGATCTCGAGGTCATGTGGGGGGGGCGGCATCTGCCTTGCGCCGGCACGCTGGCGCAGGCCTATGCCGCCGAAGGCGGCGCGGTGCGGCTGTTCGGCAAGCCGATCCGCGAGACCTATGACGCGGTGATCCGATGGCTGGGGCTGCCGCCCAAGGCGGTGCTGGCGGTTGGCGATTCGCTTCGCACCGATATCGCGGGCGCCAACGGCGCCGGGCTCGATTCGCTCCTCGTGACCGGCGGCATCCACGCGCCGGAGTGGGGGCTTGCTCCCGGCGATCCGCCGGATGTCGAGAAGGTCGCGGCCGCCTGCGCGGCGCTTGGCTTTTGGCCGAGCGGCCTGCTCGCGTCCTTTCGCTGGTAGGCAGGCGGGCCGCGAGCGCGGTCGCGGTTTAGGCCGATTTCACCTTGTGGCCGGAAAGCAGGGCATCGACCGCGGATTGGTCGATGCCTTCGCCAGCGAGCGCCGGACCGTTGAGGAGCGCCGCTTCGCCGGTCGGCGTCGGCTCGGCAATTTCCGGCATATCCGGCATATCCGGCATGTCGGTGCCCCAGGTCTTTTGCAGGCCGTTCAGCCGCTCTTCGATGGTGGCGAGGGTTTGCACCACCTTGCTCACCCGCTGGCCGGTGATGTCCTGGAATGAGCAGGCCTCGAAGATGCGCAGGCAGGCATCCTGGATCTGGTTTTGGACCGCGGCATCGGCGTTCTCCGTCGCCATGATTTCCTCGGTCGATTCCATGATGACGTTGGTCGCCTCCTCGGTCATCTTGACGATGGCATCGAGTTCCTGGCCGGCGCGAGGCAGCTTCATGCGGGTCAGGTTCTGCGAACCGATCGCGGCGATTTCCTCGCGGGCGTGGGCGATGAATTTGGTGAGTTCGCAGCAATCCCGGTAAAGCGAACGGAGTTGGGCCTCAAGTGCGGCGTTCATTTTCGAACTCATCATTATCAAATGCCGAATACGGCAAGGTCGCCGTCTTGCGTGGCCCCGCGATCATCGTCGTCCACGGTACCATTCGGCTAGAATATTGGCCAGGAGCCTAATGAATGGTTAAGGGCATGCGGCGGAATCTCGCGGCCCGCGCACGAAGGGTTGCGGAACTTGACTCCGGGTTCTATATTGCGGCGCACAAATCACGGGTGACAGGGGTGTCGATGTGATCGAGCCGCGAGGGTGCTTTTTCGAAGACCTGACGATCGGAATGTCCGCCACGTACGCCAAAACGATTACCGACGCCGATATCCAGTCGTTTTCGAGCCTCTCGGGTGACACCAATCCACTTCACCTCGACCATCAATTCGCAGCCGCCTCGGTGTTCGGCAGCCGCATCGCCCATGGCATGTTGGCGGCGAGCCTGCTTTCAACCGTCTTCGGCACCAAGCTGCCGGGTCCCGGCGGAATCTACATCTCGCAAAACATTCGCTTTCGAGCCCCGGTGCGTCCCGGCGAGACGGTGGTGGCCGAGGCGCGCGTGGTCGCGACCGACGGCAAGCGCCTCCGCGCAACCTTCGCGTGCTCATGCACCGTCGATACGCGGGTCGTTATCGAGGGTGAAGCCGTGATCCAGGTTCCTTCGCGGGCCGACGCGCGGCCGGCGAAGCCGACAACCGAAGAGGCCTCCGGGTTATCCTTGATTCCTGGGGCTGTCACCGCATAATTCGCCAGCGTTTCGGCGGGCATGGCCCGGCAAGATCTGACGGATCAGTCCGTATTTTCGACTTTGGACGATAGGATGCGCATTCTGCGGCACTACGGTAGGCTCCCGCCCGACGCACAAGGGGCGGTGGCTGTCCTCGGCAATTTCGATGGCGTCCACCGCGGCCATCAGGAAGTCATCGCTCGCGGACGGGCGATTGCCGACCGGCTCAGGGCGCCGCTCGCGGTGGTGACCTTCGAGCCTCATCCGCTCACCTTTTTGGCTCCCGATCGGCCGCCGTTCCGCCTCACCACGCTGCGCTCCAAGGCGCATCGGCTGGAACGGCTCGGGGTCGATCTCGTTTTCGCCTTGCCGTTCAATCGCGCGTTCTCCGAATTTCTCGCCGAGGACTTCGTGATCGATGTCCTGGTCGAGGGGCTGCACGTTCGCCACGTGGTGATCGGCTATGATTTCTGCTTTGGCTACCAGCGTGGCGGCGGACCCGCGGTGCTGGGCTGGATGGGCGAGATGGAGGGCTTCGGCCTGACCGTTGTCGCCCCGGTGCAGGACGGCAGCGACGTTTTTTCCTCGAGCCTGATCCGCGAGCATCTCGCCGTCGGCAAACCGCAAGCGGCGGCCGAGCTTCTCGGCGGCTGGTGGGAGTTGGAGGGCCGCGTTCGCCGCGGCGACGCCCGCGGCCGCATCCTCGGCTATCCCACTGCGAACCTCGCGCTCGGCAACTATCTCGTGCCGCAGCTCGGCATTTACGCGGTGCGCGCCGGCCTGGCCGCGCCCGATGGCACCGTGACCTGGCATGACGGCGTCGCCAGCCTCGGCCGCCGGCCCACCTTTGGTGCCGGCGAGGTGCTGCTTGAAGTCCATCTCTTCGATTTTGCCGGCGATCTCTACGGCCGTTATCTGCGCGTCGCTTTCGTCGACTTCATCCGCCCGGAGGCGACCTTTGCCTCGGCCGAGGCCTTGACGGCGGCGATCGCCGCGGATTGCATCGCCGCGCGCCGCATTCTCGCCGCGCCGGAAAATCAGACCGAGCGGCGGTTCCCCGAAGCGCGGCGGCACGAGCCGGTCAATCGATTCGGCGTCTGACGCCGGGCCGCCCACGGAAATGCGCCTCGACACCTCGGTCCCGCGCT
>JAJYTL010000231.1 GCA_021793055.1 Pseudomonadota bacterium | reverse complement strand
TTCAACCCGCTGAACAACCTTCGCGCCGCCCGGCAGCCCGCTCGACCCGCCACCGAACTCGGCGATGATTTTGCTCCAGAGCCCGCCCGCGCTCGACGGCGCGCCGGAGACGTTGGCCAACAGCGGCTGCGGCTTCTGTCCGGCCAGTCCGGCAACCATGAAGTCGTGCCAGACGTAGGCCGGCAGCGTGCCGCCGACGACATGCCGCATCGGCTGGTCGTTGTCGTTTCCGATCCAGACCCCGGCGGTCAGGTTCGCCGTATAGCCGATGAACCAGGCGTCGCGCGAGTTCTGCGTGGTTCCGGTCTTGCCGGCGGAGGGCCAGGCAAGGCGCGAATAATGGCCGGTGCCTTGCGTCACCACCGCGGTCAGGAGCTGGTTCATCTCCTCGACAATCTGCGCCGGCAGGACGCGGCCCGGCCCGCCGCCCTGGCGGCTGAACAGCACCTTGCCGCCCTGCGTTCGGATCTGCGTGATGCCGTATGGAATGACGCCGTAGCCGCCGTTCGCCACCGTGTCGTAGGCGCCGGTCATCTGCAGCAGATTGACGTCCTCCGAGCCCAGCGCGATCGAGGGGTCGGGTGCGAGCGGTGTGGTGATGCCAAGCCGGCGGGCGACGGCGATGACCTGGGGGATGCCGGCTTCCTGAGAGACCCGCACCGCCGAGGTATTGAGCGATTGCGCGAAAGCCTGGGTCAGGGTCACCTCGCCCTGGTATCCGGGATCGTAATCGTGCGGCTGCCATTTGCCGATGCGGATCGGTGCGTCAAGCACCTGGCTCGTCGGCGTCAAGCCGGCTTCGAGGCCGGCGATATAGACGAACAGCTTAAAGGTCGAACCGGGTTGGCGCAGCGCTTCGGTCGCGCGATTGTAGGAACTGTCGCGGTAATCGCGCCCGCCGACCATGGCGCGCACGGCGCCGTCCGGCGATAGCGCCACCAGCGCCCCCTGGCTGGCACGGAGCTTGGCACCGTATTTCGCGAGCACTTGGGAGACCGCCTGGTCGGCGGCCTGCTGCAGGCGCGGGTCGAGCGTGGTCTGCACGACGAGATTGGGACGGTTCGGGCCGACGTAGTCGCTGATGTTGTCGAATACCCAGTCGGTGAAATAGCGCGTGTCCTGCGGCGCGCGGGGCGGCGGCCGGTAGGCGGCGAGATCGCGTCGCGCCGCCGCTTCCTGTGCCTTGGTGAGGTCGCCCACCACCACCATATTGTCAAGCACCTGGTCGGTGCGCGCCGTCGCGGCGCGAAGGTTGTTCAGCGGGTTGAAATAGGAGGGCGCGTTCAACAACCCCGCCAGCATCGCTGACTCGGGCAACGTGAGCTGCGCCGGCGTGGTGCCGAAATAGCGCTCCGCGGCCGCCGCGACGCCATAGGCGCCGGCACCGAAATAGACCCGGTTGAGATAAAGGCTGAGGATTTGCTTCTTGCTGTATTTGTGCTCGAGCCAGAGGGCGAGAAGCGCCTCCTGGATTTTCCGCTTCAGCGTGCGCGCCGGGGTAAGAAAGAGGTTCTTCGCCAGCTGCTGGGTAATGGTGGAACCGCCCTGGACGATGTGGCCGGCCATGATGTCGGCCACCAGCGCCCGCATCAGTCCGTAGGGATCGATGCCGAAGTTGGAGTAGAAACGGCGATCCTCGGTGGCGATGAGGGCCTCGGGAAGATAGGGCGATATATCGGAAACCGGCGTGAACTTGCCATATAGATCGCCGTAGGTCGCAAGCACCGATCCGTCGCGGGCGAGCAGCGTCACCGAAGGCGCTTTCGTCGCCGAGCCCGCGCTGCGAATCTCCTGATCGAGCTTGCTCACGTCGGGGAGCTGAATCGCGTAATAGGCAACGAGCACCGAAACCGCGACCATGCCCCAGAAGCCGATCAGGACGAGCGTGCCGAGCCACGATCGCCGCGCTCCGGCGCGCAATTTGCGCGGCGGCTTCTGCGCCCGCTTCTGCGGTCGCTCGGGCGGCGCCCGTCGCTCCCCGTAGAGTTCTTTCTGCCGCGAGGAGCGGCCAGACGATTTTCGCGTCGCCATCAGATTGTCTCGGCAAGCCGGTGCGGTGGACCGTTTCGGCGGATCAGTTCGCCGTGGGCCGGCGCAGCGCCGTTGGGTCGCGCGCCGGTCCGGCTAGCGGTGCGGCAGAGGCGGCGATTTGGCCGGCGGTGATATGGCAAGAGGCGTTCTTCGTGTTGCAGGATTGGCATGTTTCCGTCGCGCCGAGGCGGCCACTGTCGGTACCGGGCCGCCGCGCCCGGCATCGGCGCCACAGGGCTCGGCGTTACACGGCTGAATTGTCGGGTACGCGTCGAATTGCGCTCAAGGTTACCCCCGGAACGCGTACTCCGGGCGAGATTGTAAGGAAAAATGTGGCCAAATTCAGCCCAAGTCGCCGTGGAAGCGGCAGCGCATGGCCTCTGGTTACGAAACGATGACCGGCTCGCGCACGATGATTTTGGGGCGAACCGATCGAAATCACGACCGAACCGGCTGCTTGTTGCAATCCCCAACCTTGATCCGCGTCAACGCGCCTGTCGGACAACATGCAACACAATATTATCCAAGGCAAGCAGGCATGGGGGCGGAACGATGGTCCGGAAAATCCGCGAGGTGGTCGCGGCCTTCGACGACGCGGAGGCGCTCGAGCGGGCGGTCTTCGCGCTGGAAACCCACGGCTTCGACCGGGCGGCCTTCAGCCTCTTGGCCGACGAGGCCACCGTCGCACGTAAGCTCGGCAACCGTTACCAACAGGTTGCCGAAATGGCGGACGATCCGGCCGCCCCGCGCGAGACATTCTTCTCCTGGGTGTCGCGGGCGGAAGCCGAATACGGTCTTGCCCTCGGGCTCGCCTCGATCGGCGCCCTGGCGCTTGCCGGCGGCGGCGTCCTGCCGGCTTTGGTCGCGGCCGCCGGCGGCGCCGCGCTTGGCGGTGCGCTCGGGGGCATGATGCACCGCCATCATGCCCGGCGGGTTCAGGAGCAGCTGGCCCGCGGCGGGCTGTTGCTGTGGGTCAACGTCCGCGATGCGGCTCAGGAGACGTTGGCGCTCGAGATTCTTGTGGCGCACGCGGCGCATGACGTTCACGTCCACGAACTCGCTACCTGAGGGAAGCGCCGAAGAGTCACGTCTTATCGCCCGGTGCCGTCGACGCGAAGAGGCGGGCGATGATGGCCTGCGCCTCGCCTTGGATGCGGCGCAGATGATCCTCGCTTGAGAAGCTCTCGGCGTAGATCTTGTAAACGTCTTCCGTGCCGGACGGCCGCGCCGCGAACCAGCCGTTGTCAGCTATCACCTTGAGGCCGCCGATGGGTTGCCGGCTGCCGGTGGCGGTGATCGCTTGGCGGACCGGCTCGCCCGCGAGCCGGCCGAGATCGAGCCGATCGGGCGTGACGTCCTTCAGAAGCTTTCTTTCGGCCGACGTGGCGGCGACATCGATCCGCTCGTAGAACGGCCGGCCGAGCCGGTCGGCAAGCGTTGCATAGAGCGCGCTCGGATCGTGGCCGGTGCTGGCCGTGATCTCGGCTGCGAGCAGGCCGAGGATGATGCCGTCCTTGTCCGTGGTCCACACTGTGCCGTCGCGTCGCAAAAAGGAAGCGCCGGCGCTTTCCTCGCCGGCGAAGCAGAGGCTGGCGTCGCGCAAGCCACCGACGAACCATTTGAAGCCGACCGGTACCTCAAGAACCGGCCGGCCGAGCGCCACCGCCGCCCGGTCGATCATGCCGCTGCTGACCACGGTCTTGCCGATGGCGGCGCCGCGCGGCCAAGCCGGCCGGTTCCGGCTCAGATACCACAGTGCGGCGGTGAGATAGTCGTTCGGCCTCATCAGGCCGCCGGAGCGCGTGACGATACCGTGGCGGTCGGCGTCGGTGTCGTTGGCGAAGGCGACGTCGAAATCCTCGCGCAGGCCGACAAGGCGGGTCATGGCGTAGGGCGAGGAACAATCCATGCGGATTTTGCCGTCCCAATCGGCCGGCATGAAGCGAAAGGTCGGATCGATGGTGTCGTCGGTAATAGTCGCGGCGAGGCCGTAGCGTTCGATGATCGGCTCCAGGAACGGCGTCGCCGCGCCGCCCAAGGGATCGATGCCGATCTTGACCCCGGCGGCGCGCACCGCGTCCAGATCGACGACATTGATCAGGTCGTCGACATAGCCGCGGACATAGTCGTGCGCCCGGATGCAGGCGGCGCGGCGCGCTCGCGAAAAAGGCAGCCGGCGCACCGCCCGAAGGCCTTGCTCGAGCAATTCGTTCGCGGCGCGCTCGATCCAGCCGGTGGTCTCGGCATCGGCCGGACCGCCGGAGGGCGGGTTGTATTTGATCCCGCCATCCTCCGGCGGATTGTGCGAGGGCGTGATCAGGATGCCGTCGGCAAGGCCGCCGGTGCGATTGCGGTTATGGCTCAGGATGGCATGGGAGACCGCCGGCGTCGGCGTGTAGCGCGTGGCGTCGTCGATCAAGGTTTCGACGCCGTTCGCCGCCAGGACCTCGATCGCGGTGGCGAAGGCGGCTTCCGAAAGGGCGTGGGTGTCGCGGCCGAGGAAAAGCGGGCCGTCGATGCCCTGGCGCCGGCGATAAAGGCAGATCGCCTGGGCGACGGCGAGGATGTGGGCCTCGTTGAAGGCGTTTGCCAAGGCCGAGCCGCGGTGGCCCGAGGTGCCGAAGGCAACCCGTTCGGCAGCGGCCCGGGGATCCGGCGCGCCGCTGAAATAAGCGGTCATCAGGTGCGGCACGTCGACCAGCGCCGAGGGCGGCAGCGTTCGCCCGGCGAGCGGGCTGACCCGCGCCGTCATGCGCTTCGGTTCCATTGTGCCGCAGGCCGGGCCGGCAAAAGCATTTGTGCGTCAGGCCAGATCGAGGGTGCCGCGCGACCGCGCGATCCGAGCGTCAGGCCGGCGGCGGCGCGGCGTCTATCGCCGCTTCGTCGCGGGCGGGACTGTGGTGCCCGTCCCGTCGCATAACCAGTCGGTCGCCTTGCCAGAGTTCGTAGACCGGCACGCTGAGCGGCCCGATCCGCCGTTCGGCATGATCGATCGCCTCGGCGTCGCTCGTGGCCTGGAAATGATGCGCGTTGAATCGCCGAATGTCCTCTTTGCAGTAGTAGAGACGATAGGCTGCCACAACGCTCTCCTTTCGTCATTCATTTGCGGTCGCGCCGCAGGTCAGCAGCCGTGCCGTCACACATGAGGACCGGACCGGGCGCAGAACGCCGTGGGCCACGCCTGAGGCAGCCACGATCTTCCGCCTCGCGCCGCCTCGCCGGCCGCGACGGGCGGGGCTGACGTCCGGAACAAGTCTAGCGGCGGCCCGTGGCAGCGGCGAGACGCCTAATCCGCGGCTCCTTGGAGCGGGGCGATCTTCGTCAGCGCCGCTTTGGCGGCGGCTTCGGGCGCGAGCGCCCGGTAGAGGGCAAGATAGCGTTGCGCGGATGCGGTCCAGCCGAAATTCTGGCTCATGGCGGTCCGCTGCATCCGGCGCCAAGCGACCGGCTGCCGATAGGC
>JAJYTL010000230.1 GCA_021793055.1 Pseudomonadota bacterium | reverse complement strand
CCACCTTGGCCTGCCAGCTCTCCAGATCCGGGATATCGACGCTTCACGGTTGGGTGATAAATCGGGTGATGGCCGCCGAGGTGTCGAGATTCTGCATCACGACCTTGAAGCCAAGGTCCTTCGACGCGTGCTCGCCGATTGCCGGCACCACCGAATACGATACGCCGACGTGGCGCAATTCGATGTTCTTGATCTCCTGCGCCCAAATCATCGGCACGCCGATGATTCGGCTGCCCGCCGCCGCGCCGACGGTCGCCGCGGCCCCTTTCAAGATGTTGCGGCGCGAAACGGCAGTATTTTTTACGCCATGTCCACGTTTTGCATCGTCTTTGCTGCGCTGGCTCATCCGACCCTCCGGTTCTTGGGTGTGTAGTAGGCGCGTCTATTTCTTAGACACGTCGGCAAAATTCCGAGCATCTCTTGATGCACCGCGGACTTGATTTCCATCCGCCATATGGGCGCGCGGCGCGGTATAGAAATTGCGAGCATTAATGGGCCACATAAGGAAGGGTTATGGCCCACGGTCAACCGGCATCTGGACATGCGGTCGCTGCGCGCCTTCTTGACCGTCGTCGACACCGGCAGCGTCACCGCTGCGGCGCGGCGGATGTGTCGGACGCAGCCCGCGATCACCTAGCAAATCCGCCGGCTCGAGGAGCAGGTCGGCAAGCCGCTCTTCGAGCCCACCGCGCGACGCCCGCAGATCACCCCGGATGGCGAGATCCTGCTTGGCTACGCCCTCGCCATTCTTCAGATGCACGACGAATTATGGCAGCGCATGCAGACCCAGCACATCGAGGGACGCGTCGTCCTTGGCACGCCGGATCTTTATGCGGCCTATCTCCCGCCGCAGATCCTCACCGGCTTTCGCGCCGCCATTCCAGCATCGAGGTCGATCTGCGTTGCGCCCTAAGCCGCACCTTGATGGGCGCGCCCGATGCCAAGGAAATCGACATCGCCCTGGTCACCGCCATGCCGGAAATTCGCGCCGGCGAGTTCGTGCGCAAGGAGCCGCTGGTCTGGGTCAGCGGACAGGACCATGCCGCCTACAACGAGAACCCGGTGCCGCTTGCCCTCTTGCCGCCGGGCAATCTCTATCGCGACGTCACTCTCGAAGCGCTCGACCGCATGGGCCGGCCGTGGCGCCTCGCCTGCATCAGCGGTCTGCAAGCGGCGGTGTTCTCGGGCTTCGCCATCAGCGTCGTGGCGAAAAGCGCGCTGGTGCCGGGGATGCGCATCCTCGGCCGCCAGGAATGCCTTCCCGAGCTCCCGGAAATCGCCCTGGTGCTGCACCGAAGCGCCGGCCAATCGAGCGCGGCGGCCGGGTGCCTGGCCGACTTCGTGGTCGCGAATCTGCTCCGGAACAACGCGGCCCAGGCCGCGATGCGGGTATCCTGACCGCGAACGCCGGCCACGTCTCAGCGAGCGTTCGCGGCGGCGATGTCGTGGAACGGATAGGGCCCGTCATAGGCGTCGATAAAACCGGTGTGGCTGACGCACGCGCCACGCGCGTCCCAGACATGCAGTTGATAGCCCGGCGGTTCCATGATGAAGGTGGCCGGGCCGTCGGCACGTAGGTCGAGGTTGACCTGATGCGCCGTGCTCGGCGCCGTGCTGGCAACGATATCCCCTCCGAGCCCGGTCTGAATGGCGCGGTGAAGATGGCCGCAAAAGACGCGCTTCACCTGCGGATGCCGGGCAAGCAGCGCCGCGAAGGCGTCGGCGCCGTCGAGGCCGATGGCGTCCATATGGGCAATGCCGCTCCGAAACGGCGGGTGATGCATAGAGATCGCGGTCGCCCGCTCGGGAGCGGCGCGAAGCTCCCGCTCAAGCCAATCGAGCCGCGCGGCGCAGAGCATGCCGCCCCCTTCGCCCGTCACCACCGTATCGAGCGCGACCAGACGGAGATCGGGTGCCTCGACGACGTAATTCAGAAACCCGGCGGCGGGAAAATAGCCATAGCCGCGGAAGGCTTGGCGCAGAGTTTCGCGGTCGTCGTGATTGCCGGGCATGAGATAAACCGGCGTAGCGAGCGGCCGCAATATCTCGCGCAGGAGTTCGTATTCCTCTGGCCGGCCGGAATCGGTCAGATCGCCGGTCGCGACCACCAGGTCCGGCTGCGGATCGAGGGCCGACAAACGAGCCACGGCGGCGGCAAGGCAGGTCGCGGTATTGACCACGCCGTAGGCCCGGCCGCCGGTTCTGACATGGAAATCGGTGATCTGAGCAAGAATCATGTGGCCTCGAAGCGTTAGCGCGAGGGGCCGCCACGGTGTCGGCGACAGGGCATTTTCCCGCAGGACCTCCTTCAGGCTCGACTGACCGAAAACGACTTGCAGCAGCGTCACGATCGCGACGTTGCAGACAATCCGCACCAGCCCCATCACGACCGGCGCTTCCCCCGATACACCGCCCATAGCGACCGTTTTATGACACGGAACTCGCTGTCCCGCCGGCTACCCAAAAACCGGCTTGCTCCCGGCCAAGGCTTGGCGGGAACCGGGAAAGGTGCCGTTTCCGAGACTTCGGAATACCTAGAGGGAGCCGGATGACCGTTCATAAGAATGCCCGCCGGCGGCCTCGCCGCGAGCCCCGGCGCGTCTTAAAGGGCGCTACGGCAACGGCGAGGGACCGGGCGCGGCGGCGACGCTAATTGTCCTTCGCGCCTTCCTGGATCCAGCGGCTGATCACCTGGATCTGATTCGGCGGCAGCGTCGGGTGTTCCGGCGGCATCTTGAGATTCTTGAACGACGGCGTGTCGGGCTCGAGCACCGCGACCAGCGGACTGAGTTCCGGATGAAGCGGCACGACGGCGACGCCGAAGGTCGAGCCCGACATCAGCAGCTTGTAGCTTCGGAGATCGAGACCGATCGCCTTGAACCCGACACCCTCCGGATTGTGGCAGGAAACGCAACGCGCGGCCAAGATCGGCAGGACTTCCTTTTGAAAGCTGGTCGGCGCGGGCTGCGACCAAGCCGTAGGCGAAAAAGCGCTAAATCCGAGGCCAACAACGGACATGGCCACGGCCCCGATGGCCGCCGCGATCAACCTGTTTGGTTTTGCAAAAGTCCACACGGTCATCCCCTCCTCAACGGATGCAAAGTGCCTTGCCATCTGCCCGGGGATCGGCTTCCGGCCCGTCGCGGCGTCGGCTTGCGGGCATGTCACGCTCGCCCCGCATCGGCCCGACGGCGGGCCCGCTCTTGTAGCGGCGGAACGGTCGGCATCGTCCTCGACGTCGCGCAGGCCGGCCTCTGGTTTTCGGCGATCGCAGCCGAACGCGGGCAAGACAGGCTTAACTCGATGATTTCGCTAGTAAGCCCTCCGCGAATATCTATCATTGACCCAGATCAACGGGCGGGCGCGGCCGAACGTGACCCGATACCGGCGATCGTGGGAGCCAACTTCAATCCAGGAAGGTCAAAGACCCGTGACGAAAATGCGCCTTTACCGCCTGCCGACGACCGGAAGTATCGATGCGCTTACGCTCGTCGAAGAGGACATGCCGCGCCCCGGACGCGGGCAGGTTCTCGTGCGCATGCGCGCCGCTTCGCTCAATTACCGCGACATCATGATCGCCATGGGCCGCTACGCCCGCGGCGGGCTGCGCGACAATCTGGTGCCGCTTTCGGACGGCGCAGGCGAAGTGGTCGAGGTTGGAGACGACGTCACGCGCGTCAAGCCGGGCGACCGCGTCGCCGGCATTTTCCTGCAAAGCTGGCTCGGCGGCGAGGCCAGCGACATCGACGGCGAAAGCGCGCTCGGCGGCTCCCGCCATGGCGTGCTCGCGCAATATGTGGTCTTCGACCAGAGCGGGCTGGTGCGGACTCCGGACCATCTCTCGTTCGAGGAGGGCGCGACGCTGCCTTGCGCCGCCGTCACCGCCTGGAATGCCCTCTATGGCCTGCGGCCGCTGCAAAGCGGACAATCCGTACTGGCGCTCGGCACCGGCGGGGTCGCGATTTTCGCGCTGCAATTCGCGAAGGCGGCCGGCGCCCGGGCGATCGCCACCTCGTCCAGCGACGAGAAGCTGGCGCGCGCCACGTCGCTCGGCGCCTCGGACGGCATCAACTACCGTACCATGCCCGACTGGCAACACGAGGCCCGGCGCCTGACCGGCGGACGCGGCGTCGACCACGTGATCGAGGTCGCCGGCGCCGGCACTTTGCCGCGTTCGATCGCTGCGGCCCGCCTTGGCGGCGCGATCCATCTGATCAGCGCCCGCACCGGCGGCGAGATCGATCCCGCGCCGATACTCCGGCGCAACATCACGCTGCGCGGCGTCTATGTCGGATCGCGCGAGACCTTCGAGGCGATGAACCGGGCGATTTCCTGGCATGGCCTGAAGCCGGCAATCGATCGCATCTTTCCCTTTGAGGAAGCGAAGGCCGCCTATCGCTATCTGGATTCTCAGGCCCATGTCGGCAAGGTCGTGATCGAGATATCCTGACGGCCAGACATGCCGAGCGGCGGCTCGATCGGACCGCGCCCGCGGCCTCTTGATCCAGGTCAATGCCCGACGCCCCAGCGCGGCTAGCCTTCGGAACGGATACCGAAGGAGAGCCATGTGAAAAAACGACTTTCGCTCCTTGTGCTTGCCGGCGCGATGACGCTCGCGGCCTTGCCCGCCTTGGCGCAGACGGGGACTGCCAATGGCCCCGTCTATGGCTACGGGCCAATGTGGCGCCACGGCTGGGGCGGCGGTTGGGGCTGGTTCCCCGGCATGATCTTCGGGCCGCTGATGATGTTGATCGTCGTCGTCGCGGCGATTGTCCTCCTTGTCTGGCTGATGCGCGGCATCGGCCATGGCCGTAACGTCTGCCCGCGATGCGGCTTCGGCGGTCGCCATGGGGCGCTCGACACGCTTGAGCAACGCTTCGCCAAAGGCGAGATCGACAAGGACGAGTTCGAGGAAAAGCGCCGAGTGCTGAGGTCCTGAGCCTGCACCCCCGCCCTTCCTCGACCCCGTGGCCGGCCAACGCCATTTACGAAACTTCTGACGCGCATGCCTGCCCCGCCCTGCGCGTGGCTGGCGCACCCCGCCCCGAATCCTGCCGTCGATGCCCGCCGCAACCTAGGCTCAGGACTCATTGATTGATCCAGAAGATGACGGTAGCGGCGATGCAGATGGCGGACATAAAGGTGTGGGCGCATCAGTCGTAGCGGGTGTGGATGCGCCGCCAGTCTTTGAGCTTGGCGAACATGTTCTCGATCTTGTGGCGCTGACGGTAGAGCACCTGGTCGTGAGGGATGGGCGCTTTGCGGTTGGTCTTTGACGGGATGCATGGGGTGATACCGCGCTGCGCCAAGCCATCGCGGAACCAGTCTGCGTCATAACCTCTGTCGCCGAGCATCGCCTTGGCCGATGGCAAGGCATCGAGCATCAGGGCCGCGCCTTTGTAATCGCTCATCTGGCCTTCGCTCAGCAGCATCACCAGTGGGCGCCCGTGGCCGTCGCAGACGGCGTGCAGCTTGGAGTTCATGCCGCCTTT
>JAJYTL010000229.1 GCA_021793055.1 Pseudomonadota bacterium | reverse complement strand
TTCCTCAAGGCCAAGATCGCGACGGCGCGCTTCTACGCCGCGCAAATCCTGCCGCAGGCGGCGGCCCATGCCGCCGCTGTCGCCGCGCCCGACGAGAGCTTGTACGAAATTCCGGTGGCGATGCTTGGCGCCTGAGCCGGGCGCCGGCTAAGGCTGTTTGCGCGGCGCCGGCGCGGCGTGGCGCTTCGCCGGCCGGGGCGGCAGCGGATTGGTCTTGGCGGCGCGGGTCCAGGTCGTCGTCTCGCCGAACAGCGGCACCCCGATATAGCCGTGGAACCTGAGCTTGTCGGCGCCCTTCAGCCACATGTCGGCGTGATAGGTCTTGCCGCTTTGCGGATCGTAGATACGCCCGCCGCGCCATTCGCCGGGCTTGGCCCCGTAGGGCCGCATGCCGGTGAGGATGGTGAGGCCGAGCACCGTCCGGCGGCGTTTCGCCGCCACCGGGTTCTTGGTGTCGCGGGAAAGCGTGCCGTCCTTTTCATAAGGGTCTTTCAGCCACACGATGCGGCCGCAAAGCGCCGGCCCGCAGGGCGCGATCTGGATTTGCGATTCGCCGCCAGACGTGGTCCAGATGCCGAGGGCGCCCGTGCCGGCCCCGGCATCGGCCGCATCGGCGGCCACGGCCGGGCCGGCGCCCGCAACGGCGATGATGAGCCCACCGAGAACAACCACGACGCCAAGCGAAGGGGATCGTTTCATCCGGGCACCCCGCGTTTTAGGCCGAGAGGATCTTCTCGCCGAATTTCTTCACCGCCGCTTCCGAAAGCGTGAGGCCGAGCCCCGGCGCCTCGTTCAAGGTGAGCCAGCCGTCGGCGATCTTCGGCGGGTTCTCGAACAGTTCCGCCTGCAACGGATCGCGCTCGGGGTCGGTGAAGGATTCGACGATGCAGCCGGCCGGCGTCGAGGCCACGAGATGGGCGTGGATGAAGCAATCGTGGTGCGGCGCCACCTGCACGTGGTTCAGTTCCGAAAGCGCCGCCATCTTGCGGCCCTCGGTGAAGCCGCCGAACATGGTGCAGTCGAATTGCAGTATCTGGATCGATCCTTCCTCGACCAGTGCGCGGCAGCCATAACTCGTCAGCTCGCTCTCGCCGGCGGACAAGGGAATCCGCGAGCGCTGCGACAAGAGCTTCAATTCGCGCCGGTCGTCGGCCCAGCGCACCGGCTCCTCCAGCCAGCGCGGGCGCAGCGGCTCCAGCGCCCGCACCGCCTCGTAGGCGGTTTCCAGGCTCCAGCCGCGATTGACGTCGATCATCAGATCGGCCTCGTCGCCGATCACCGAGCGCACCACCTCGAGCCGGCGGATGTCCTCCTTCAGGGGCAGGCCGCCGACCTTGGCCTTGAAGCTGCGGTGGCCCTGCGCCTTGAGGCGCTGCATCTCGTCCTTCAGCTCGGCGTCGTCCTTGCCGTCGCGGTAATAGGCGCAGGTGACGTAGCAGGGCACGCGCTCGGCATAGCCGCCGAACAGGCGATAGAGCGGCAGCCCCGCGACCTTGCCGACGATGTCCCAGCAGGCGAGATCGACGGCGGCGGAAATGCGGATCAGGGCTTCCCGCGCCCATTTCTTCTCGAAGGCGAGGCGGGTCGCGGACAGCCAGAAGAGCTTCTGGTAGACGCGCTCGGGCGCCAGCGCGTCCTCGCCCAGAATCTGCTCGGCGATGCCGTTCTTGAACGCCTCGACGATCGGCGTGAGCGAGGCATAGACGGTCGAGAGG
The DNA here is from genome assembly GCA_021793055.1 of Pseudomonadota bacterium. Lineage (GTDB taxonomy): Bacteria > Pseudomonadota > Alphaproteobacteria > Ferrovibrionales > Ferrovibrionaceae > JAJYTL01. The sequence goes on along the minus strand of JAJYTL010000229.1, from coordinate 3,794 downwards.
CCAAAGCCCTCGATGCCGTCCTTGGTGCGCATACGGACCAGCACCTCGTTGGCGCGCGGCACGATGAAATTGCTCACCCAATGCGGCCGCCCGGTATCCGGGGCCTGGAGGATGAAGACGTCGAGGGCGGCGATTTCCTGGCGCATGCGTAATCCCTATGCAAATCCTGCGGCGACGAGGCGGGGCGACGGCGGCCGGCTTGCGGCCGAGCCCGGCATCTCGCCGGCGATCCGCGGGCGCCCCTCGCGTCCCGTTCTTGGTTGTTTCGCGGGCTCGGCCGGAACCGGCCCTTGGACCCGCGCGATCGGACGTCGAGGATAAATAGGCCGCGAGCCGTGGTCTATGGCGAAGTGGGGGTAAATCTATTGCGGCTCTTACGACGTTGGTCGCAAGATCAATGGGCGGAACCAGTGCTAAGAGGGCGTTGCGCACCTAGGCTTAGCTGCCGTAGGCGAGGCGGGTAATCTGGGGGGGCCTTATGGGGCGTAGAAACGCATCGCAGAGGTGGCTCAGATTTTCTGAGAAGCTGTCGGCTGCTACCCGCTCTATCATCGATGCGGCCGATATTCCAGTGACCGGGCGAGAAGCTCGCGACACGAAGGTGCTGGCGGCTACCCCCTTGATACGCACGCTCTCCAACTTCCGTGGGGCCATCGTGTTGGTGCGCCGGAAAATGGTTATCGAAGCGCGAATTCTAGTCAGGAATTGTTATGAAAATTTGCTCTGGATCGACGGCTTGGTTTGTAAAGGCGATGCTTTTGCCGATGCAATGCTCGTTGGTGAGCGTAGGAGCATCGCGGGGCGCGGCCAATATCTTCTCGACAGTACGCTCATCGATGATCCAACCATCGAGGACAAATTGCGGACACAGTTGCGGGATATTCGCCAGTCGCTATCGCAGTCGCGAGCGTTCCTCAACCCAAAGGCGGTCGCTGTTGAGGGGCGGTTAGGTCAAGCCTACCTGATCTACAGCCAATTGTCGGCGGACGCCGCGCGTCCGTCTTTGAGCGCTCTTAGCAGATATATTGTTCGCTCCGAGGAAAATGGCGAAGTGACCTGGGAGATCGACGCCGAGCCACCGGCAGTGGAGCACGATCTGGACATCACTGCAGCGTGGGTTTGCAGTGCTATGGTTGGCCGCGTGTATCGGCACCAACGAGTTATTGCAAGTTGCCCTCGGATCCGGAGCTACGGAGGTTGCTTGATAAGTACGTGAGTCTCAGTGACGAGACATAGGGTGGGACAGTAGCCTTTCGGCCTTCAACGCGCCAATGTGGAGGATATCGTCCCTCCGCTCTCCCGGTTGACCTTTACGTAAACGTCACCCTATGATTTTGCGCGGGCGCCGGACGCGGGATTTTCGCGCCGGCGGCGTCACGGGCGGTGTATGGTTGCCCGCGCCGGCCCGCCGTTGTGGTGCCGGCGTCTCTGTCGGTTGGGCCGTTGGTTGGAAGGAAAAGCAGTTGCGTGAGGAATTGACCTATCCCGTGGCGAGGCCCGAGCCCGGCGTGCCCTTGGAAATCGCGCCCGGCGTGTTCTGGCTGCGCATGCCGATCCCGATCAAGGGTCTCGATTTCATCAATCTCTGGCTTTTGGCCGACGGTCCCGGCTGGACCCTGGTCGATTCCGGCCTCGACACACCCGAGCTTCGCGCCATCTGGGCCGGCGTCACCGACAGCCTGTTCGCGGGCGGCGCGAAGCCGCCGACGCGCCTCATCGGCACCCATTTCCACCCCGATCATTTGGGCCTCGCCGGCGAGCTCTGCCGGCGCTTCGACATGCCACTCTGGATGACCTTCGGCGAGTGGAGCTTTGGCCGCATGATCTGGCTCGATGCAAGGGACGCGGTGCCCGATCAGTCGGTCGCCTTCTATGCCCGGCTCGGCTTTCCCGAGGCCGCGCTCGAGGCCTATCGCAAGCGCGGCTTCAAGCAGTATCAGAGCGCGGTGAGCCCGATCCCGGAATCGTTCCGCCGCATCGGCGAGGGCGAGCGCATCGAGATCGGCGGCCGTATCTGGCAGGTCATGGTCGGGCGCGGCCACGCGCCGGAACACGCCTGCCTCTATTGCGCCGAACTCGGCCTCCTGATCTCGGGCGATCAGGTGCTGCCGCGCATCAGCCCCCATATCGGCGTCTATCCCACCGAGCCCGAGGCCGATCCGCTGAAAGACTATCTCGACTCGCTGCCGCGCTTTCGCGATCTGCCGGCCGAGACGCTGGTATTGCCCTCGCACGGCGATCTGTTTCGCGGCCTGCACGAGCGCGTCGCGACGCTGGAGCGCCACCACCGCCGCCGCCTCGCCGATCTCCTGGCCGTCTGCGCCGAGCCGAAGAAGGTGCTGGAGGTGTTCTCCTCGCTCTATCGCCGGCCGATCGGCGAGCGCGAGATGACGCTGGCGACCGGCGAGGCCTTGGCCCATCTTCATTACCTGATCGGCGAGGGCGCGATCGCGCGCGAGCTTGGCGCCGATGGCATCTACCGCTATCGGCAAAGCGCGCCGGTGGCCGAGGTCGCCTGAGCGGCCGCGGATCGAGGCACGAAACGCCAATCGGCCTGGGGCTGCCGTAGCCGAGACAACCGGGCCAGAGACACGAGACACGGGAAGGAGCGCATGAGCGAGGATATCATTGCCGAAGTGACGGGCGGCATCGCCACCCTCACCTTCAATCGGCCGAAGGCGCTGAACGCGCTGAACGACGGCATCACCGGCGGCGCGATCCGCTTCGTCGAGCAGATCGAGCGCGATGCCGCCGTGCGCTGCCTTATCATCCGCGGCGCCGGCGATCATTTCATGGCCGGCGGCGATCTGAAGCGCTTCCAGACCTTCCTCGCCATGTCGGCGGACGAACGCCGGCTCACCTTCGAGCGCGAGATCGCCGAGGTCCATCGTCTGATCCTGATGCTGCGGCGGATGGCGAAGCCGGTGATCGCGAGCGTGCAGGGCGCCTGCGCCGGATTCGGCTTGAGCCTCGCGATGGCGACCGATCTCATCGTCGCGGCGGAGAACGCCTATTTCACCTTGGCCTACGTCAATATCGGCGCCACGCCGGACGGCTCGGGCAGCTATTTCCTGCCCCGTCTCGTCGGCTTGAAGAAGGCGATGGAGATCGCGCTCCTCGGCGATCGTTTCGACGCCGCGACGGCGGCCCGCATCGGCATCGTCAATTTCGTCGTGCCGCCGGCCGAGCTCGAAGCGGCGACGGCGAAACTCGCCGGCCGCCTGGCGCGCGGGCCGGCGATCGCCATCGGGCGCACCAAGGCGCTGTTGAACGCCTCGCTCGAACGCAGCCTCGAAAGCGAGTTGCAGGCCGAGGCCGACAGCTTCGCCGCCTGCGCCGCGACCGACGACTGGGCTGAGGGCATCCGTGCCTTCATCGAGAAACGCAAGCCGGCCTTCGCCGGCCGCTGAGGTCAGGGCGGCGGCGCCAAGGCCGCCCGACCGCCGAGGGGAGAAGCACGCATGACGTCATCAATGAGCGCCGGTCTTGAGGGCAAGACGCTCAAGGGCAAGACGCTGTTCATCACCGGCGCGAGCCGCGGCATCGGCAAGGCCATCGGCCTGCGCGCCGCCGCCGACGGCGCCAATATCGTGATCGCCGCCAAGACCGACCGGCCGCACCCCAAGCTGCCCGGCACCATCCACAGCGCGGCGCAGGAAATGGAGCAGGCGGGCGGCCGCGCGCTCCCGGTCGTGGTCGACATCCGCGACGAGGGCGCGGTCGAGCGCGCGGTGGAAAAGGCGGTCGAGGTCTTTGGCGGCATCGACATCCTGGTCAACAACGCCTCCGCCATC
>JAJYTL010000228.1 GCA_021793055.1 Pseudomonadota bacterium | reverse complement strand
GCCGCGGTCGCGGTGCTGGCGCCGGTCGTGCACGCGGTGCAGGCGGTGGTGCGGCTCACCTTGAAGATCTTCCGCGTCAACGTGCGCCGCGGCGACCAGTTGGGCGCGGCGCACGAGGAGCTGCGCGGCGCCATCGACCTCAACGTTCGCGAAGGCGCCATGATCAAGGAAGAGCGCGACATGCTGGGTTCGATCCTCGATCTCGACGAGGTCGAGGTCGAGGAGGTCACGGTCCACCGCCGCAACATGGTGACGCTGGAGGCCGATCTGCCGCCGGCCGAGATCGTCGCCCAGGCGCTCGCCGCCGGCTATACCCGGCTGCCGCTGTGGCGCGACGATCCCGACAATATCGTCGGCATCCTGCACGTGAAGGACCTGCTCCGGGCCTTGCACGCGGCAAACGGGCGGAGCGAGGCGGTCAACGTCGCCGCGATCATGACCGCGCCCTGGTTCGTACCCGAGACCACGACGCTCCGCGAGCAGCTCACCGCCTTCCGCCAGCGCCGCGCCCAGCTCGCGCTGGTGGTCGACGAATACGGCGCGCTGCAGGGCCTCGTCACCTTGGAGGACATCGTCGAGGAGATCGTCGGCGAGATCCGCGACGAGCACGACCGCACGGTGAGCGGCGTCCGCGCCCAGCCCGACGGCAGCTATCTGGTCGACGGTACGGTTTCGATCCGCGACCTGAACCGGGAATTCGACTGGTCGCTGCCCGACGACGTCGCCACCACCATCGCCGGCCTAGTCATCGACAAGGCGCAGATCATCCCCGAGGCCGGGCAGAGCTTCACCATCGAGGATTTCCGCTTCGAGGTGCTGCGGCGCAAGCGCAACCAGATCACCCTGATCCGCATCGTGCCGCCGGCAAGCCGCTCGGACGCGGCCTGACCCCGGTTTTTCTCAACTCTCGGCTTCGTCGGGCGCGAGTGCGGTGAGGGCGAGGGCGTGGATGTCGCCGGCCATTTCCTCGGCCAGCGCGGCATAGACCAGCCGCTGGCGGGCGAGCCGCGATTTGCCGGCGAAGGCCTCGGCGACGATGCGGACCTGGAAATGGGTGCCGCCGCCGGCGCGGGCGCCGGCAACGCTGGCCCGGACGCCGGCATGGCCGGCATGGCGGTGCGATTGGTCGACGATGTCGAGCCGGATCGGCTGAAATGCCGCCTTCAGCTTGTCTTCGATGCCCGCGACCGTCGCCATAAGCCCTTGAACCCGAAAATTTCTGCCGGCCGGCATGGTAGGCCGGGGAATATCGCGAGGGCAAGGGGGCGGCCTGCGGCTTCCGCTTGCATGGCCCGGCGGTTTGCGTATGATCCCGCCCGGACCGATGGAGCGCGGGCGTAGCTCAGGGGTAGAGCACAACCTTGCCAAGGTTGGGGTCGAGGGTTCGAATCCCTTCGCCCGCTCCAATTTATCTCAGTAAAATCAGGTAAATAAAGACGGCCCTTCGGGGCCGTTTTCGCGTGCCGAAACCAGGATGTGATGCCGGGCAAGAGCGCGAAAGCTGATTCCCGTGTAAACCTCCATCCGCTCGTTGGATCGGCTGGACCGTCTCATAGGCATGAGATTCGCCACTACTGGCGTCTTGAAGGGGGCGGCATCTACGTTCTGGCCTTTCCAGAGCAGGTAAGCGGCCCAGGTAAGCACCTTTTGGATCGATACCTCGATTATCGCTGCCGCACCCGACCGCTTCCCTCCGAAGGTCACTGCCGTTTCCGTAGCGGTCACGCCGACCCGTCGAAGCCCGTACTTTGGGCCTAGCGGGATCGAGTCGCGCCCTCGTGCTCCAACAGCCAACGCTTCCGCGGCAAGCCACCGCCATATCCCGTGAGCGAACCGTTCGCGCCAATCACGCGATGGCACGGCACGACAATCGCGATGGGATTAGCTCCGTTTGCCAGCCCCACAGCACGCATAGCTTTGGGCCGACCGATCCGCCTTGCCAGGGCGCCATAGCTGGTGGTCTGACCGGACCCGATGTGCCGCAGTACCGACCAGACTTCGCGCTGGAACGCCGTGCCGCGCGTCTCTGTAGCTAGGTCATCAATTTTCGACAGATCGCCTGCGAAGTATGCCTGCAGGGCGCGTCGCGCGCGCGACGGGGAGGGTCTCCTGGTCAGCGCAACGTGATTGCGGCCGTAATGCCGATCTAGCAATCGGTGAAGCCTCTCTTCATAGTCCTCGAAATCGACGGCTCTTAAGCGGTCCTTTTCGTCTGTGACAATCGTCACGCGACCGATTGGGCTTCCGATGTCTTCCGTCCATAGGATTCGCGGCATGCCGGCAGATATCATCCCATGCTCCGGTCACTCAATGGATTGATAGTGGTCTGTGCCAGGCCGCCGCGCTATGGCCCTCCCACGGCTTTGCTTCCTGACATCCTCGTCGGCAGGCGGTTGAAGCCATAGCCGTACCGCTGCGTATGCCCGCCAAGGTCTCCAGGCCTCGGCCCTCTTGAGTAACTCCGTGGGGCTGAGGCGACGGCCACCGGCAGCCACGGCTTTCAGCAGCCCTAGATCAGAAGCCGGGAAGGCGTCCGGTTCACGCAGCGCCCGCATTGCGATGTATTGGGCCGTCCAGGGCCCTACGCCAGGAAGCGCTTGAAGCTTTGCGACCGTCACATCGAGGGTCTCATATGAGCGCAGCAAATCCGGGCTGTTCGCCATTGTGCGCGCGAGAGTCTGCAAGGTCGCAGCGCGGGTCCGTGTCAGCCCGATCCCGGTCAGATTCGCGGCTGCGATCGACGCGGCAGCCGGGAAGACCGTGCGAACAGGACCATCTGCTCCGGCGATTTCTGCTTCGAGCCGTTCGCCGAGCAATGCCGCGAGTCGTCCAGCGAGGGTCGTTGCTCCTGCCACGCTGATCTGCTGCCCCAGGATCGCACGAACCGCGAGTTCGAAGCTGTCCCATGCGCCAGGTACACGCAAGCCGGGCCGGTTCCGCACACGGCGATCGAAAAGAACGTCCGCCGCTAAATGTCCGTCAATGGCCATGATCTCCGCATCAAGGTCGAACAGCCTCCGCAAGCGCGCAGCGATGGTGCCGACGACACTGACATCGCTTGTCCGGATCTTCGCGAGAAGCTGGCTGTGATCGGGATCCGCCTCGACTTCGACAATGCCGCGCGCGCTTCCGACGGCGAACGTTCGGCAATAGGTTCCCGCTTGAACCGCTTCGACGTCGGGTATGGCGCGTGCGGCTAAAAACGCCAGCATGCCAGACCAGTCATATGGCGGCGTGAAGGGGAGCTTTACCCTGATTCCGTCCGCCGGCATCCGATTGTCCGCGGCTGCTCTTCGCCGCAGTTCCGTCGGCGTCCGGCCGTAACACTTCCTCATCGTAGCGTTGAAGCGACGAATGCTGCCAAAGCCTGAGGCCATGGCGATCTCGGCCATCGACATCCGGGTCTCGTCGAGGAGCTTCTTGACGAGCAGGATCCTCTGCATTTGTGCGACCGACACCGGGGTAGCTCCGACATGGTGGTCAAATAAGCGCCGCAGGTGTCGGCTCGTCACCCCAACGCGTTCGGCGAGGTTCTCTACACTCGCTCCGTTCAGGGCACCCTCGGATATGAGATAGAGCGCGCGTGACACTGTATTTGCGCTGCCAAGCCATGCACCAAGCCCGGGCGTCAGTTCGGGACGGCAGCGGAGGCAGGGCCGAAAGCCCATTTGATGGGCCGCAGCGGCGCTTGGCAGAAAAACACAGTTTTCAATCTTTGGCGGCCGGGCAGGACAGATTGGGCGACAAAAGATGCCTGTCGAGACAACCGCAGTATAGAAGCGCCCGTCGAAACGGGCGTCTCGTGTGAGAAGAGCTCGATAGCAGGCCTCACGGTTGAGATAGATATCCATTGCCGGCACTATACCGAAAACCCGCGCCGGCGCTCGCCGCTTTCGGACCTTATGGGTCCGCAATAGGCCCTAAAGAGAGCTCGGGTCGTATCCTGTTGGGCGACCCAAGCGTCGCGGCCCGAGCCGATGGCTGAGCACTATTCGTTCGAATCGGCGCTCAGTTCGCGCGGCTTCGCGACCATGCAAAGCAAGCGTGGCGGGACCCCCTCTTTCCGTCATCGTGGCTTGGCCGCTATCAGGGTGCGTTGCCAGCACCAGAAAATGGTGCCGCCCCGACCTCGACGCGGTCTCATCTGATTTTGCCTTCACGGCAGTGCGAAAGCTCTGACCCTAGTCGACGAGCGACCGCGGCGTCTGATCGCCAAAGATCATCCGATAACCGCCGAACGTGTCCATGTACTCGTGGATTCGACGCGCCCGGGTGCCGTCCATTTCAAAGATCCAGCAATAGCGATTGTCGTAGGTGCGGCCGTTTATCGTCGTTCCTGTCATCCGCTGTTCGAAAACGACGGTGTCACCCTCCGAAACCACCTTGGTGAATTCGAACTGCGCGCCCTCTGGGAAGAGCTTGCGGAAATGATGGACGAGAAAGGCGACGATGCCCTCGCGAGTCTCAAGCAGGTCGGGCGCTAAGCCCAGCGCAACCTGCGTCGCATTGCGTTCAGGCGCAATCCAGGCGGCGTCTTCGGTTAGGACGGCCCGGATCGTTTCCGGATCGCGGGATGCGAAGGCCTTCCACACGTTAGCCGCTGCTTCCCTACTAGTCGCTGCCATTACGTTGCCTCCACAAGACCGCCACGAGATTGAAGAACATCGCCCCTGTAGATGCGGCGATCTCTTGTGCTTGAAGATTGCAGGCCGCCAAGCATCCGTCTGGCCCTTTTCGGACGGCATGGGTTCGGCAGTTCAAACCACGTGGGCCGACATCCGCGCGGCCGCAGAGATCTCAGCGAAATCGCGCTTTGTTGTTTCTCGCCTGCGGAGGTCAGAGGTCATACCCGGAGGGCGCAACGGCTCGGTCGTTCTCGGTGCCTCCAGCGCGACGGCGGTGATTGAGCAGGCGTCGTCGTAGTCCCCATCGCGCAGCGTCATGGAAGGCGTGGCATATTGCGAGGGCGACGTCAGCCGCCCCATCACGAACGAGGGCACGAGTGCAACGCAGACCGTGTCCCGCGACGCGGATCACCTTGTCTGCCGCCTCGTCCTTCCGGCTCGGAAAAATGACAGATCGAGATGATGGGTGTCTTCGCCGTCGCGACGATTGTCCTCATCCGCCGGCGGTCGTGGTCCTGACGGCGTACCTTGCTTGTCAATATGAAATGAAATGTCATATCTTCGGCTTATAGTTCATCAAACGTGTTCGTCTTGGCGTCGGTTCGTCATATCTTATGGTCGACGGAATGTCGTATTTACCAAATTTAGGCATCAAATTGCCGATGATTTCCGGTCGCGCTAAGCTTGATCGTGTGGATTATGCATCGTGCGGCGTTGTCCCCGAAGGTCTTCATCATTCCGGCCGCGCTTGTTGCGCCAGATCGATCTGATGCGCGCATGGCGCGCTTGGCGGCCGAACAGGCAACCATCGAATCCGGCAATTAAAGCGGGGGCTGGGAACGTGAGGCCGGAGAACGGCCTCCCACGGTGGAACCAGACCGCACTCAGGCGGACGCAGC
>JAJYTL010000227.1 GCA_021793055.1 Pseudomonadota bacterium | reverse complement strand
TCGTCAGCTTCATGCACTACGATCTGGGCTACATCGATCTGGAGCAAAAAACCCTGCAACCCATCGACAACCCGTTCGGCACCAGGTTGTCACCCATGTCTTAGGAACAGATCGTCACCCATGTGTCCGGTATGGACAGTCCTGAAGTGGCGGAGAGGGTGTCCGACGAACCTCTTTTCGGCACTGTTTGACAGTGTTTTACAACCCATAGAATCCCGCTGAAACTCTAACGAGAGCATCCGCAATCGTTCCGTTGTGTGCGCCCTAGTCCGGCGCTAGAGTGTATCACCCAATAGCTCGGAGGGTGAGATGGCGGCGGGGAAACTCAACACACTGACGATCAGGCGGATGACGAAGCCGGGGAATTACCCGGACGGCGGAAACCTCTACCTGCGGATCACGGCGAGCGGCGGCAAGTCATGGGCGTTCAGATACAAGAGGCGCATCGCCGGCGAGGATAAGAGCACATGGTTAGGGCTCGGCAGTCTCGACGTGATGACGCTCGCGGAGGCCCGCCAGCGCGCCCACGAGCTTCGCCGTCTCAAGCATCGCGGCGGTGATCCCAAAGCCGATGAGCGCGCTCGCCGCGCCGGGCATGCTGGCGGCCGGCCGTTCTCCGAGGTGATGACGCTCTACATCGAGGCGCACCGGGCTGGTTGGCGGAACCCAAAGCATGCGGCCCAATGGCGTGCGACGCTCGAACAGCATGCCGCCCGGCTGCTGCCGCTATCCGTCACCGCGATCGATACCAACGCCGTGCTCGCCGTGTTGCGGCCTATCTGGAATGAGATACCCGAAACCGCATCGCGGCTGCGCGGCCGGATCGAGGCCGTGCTCGACTACGCCGCCGCGCGCGGCTGGCGCGTTGGTGAGAACCCGGCACGTTGGCGCGGGCATCTCGATAAACTGATGCCAGCGAAGGCCAAGGTTGCGGCTGTAGAGCACCATGCGGCCGTGCCCTGGCAGGATATCGGCCGGGTGATGGCGCGGCTCTCCGAGAGCAAGGGAACCGCCGCGCGATGCCTGCAATTCCTGATCCTGACGGCCGCTCGAAGCGGCGAGGCCAGAGGCGCGCGATGGAATGAGATCGACTTTGACGCGGCCCTATGGACGGTTCCGGCCGAGCGTATGAAAGCCGGCAAGCCGCACCGCGTGCCGCTCTCTGAGCCTGCGTTGGCGATCCTGCGGGAGATGCTGCCCCTCAAGCGCCGGCCTGACGCGCTGGTGTTTCCTGGTGGCCGGCCCGGCTCGCCGCTCTCGGATGTTGCGCTCTCCAAGGCGCTCGCCGTTGCCTATGGGGGGCATGACACAATGGACACAATGGACACAATGCCCCGGCCAACGGTTCACGGCATGCGCTCGACATTTCGCGACTGGTGCGCCGAGGCGACTGCCTTCCCGCGCGAGACTGCCGAGGCCGCGTTGGCACACTCGAACCGCGACAAGACGGAAGCCGCTTATGCGCGCTCGGATCACTTGGACAAGCGCCGCGCGCTGATGACTGCCTGGGCCGAGCACTGCTTGCGCTCGCCGGATGCTACGGCGGACGTGCTGCCGCTGCGCAAGCAATAAAGCGGTTAATTAGAAATTAACTAAAAATCAAAGAACTTTTGTTTAGGAAAAAAGTTCGTCGTCTGGCTTATGTGGCATGACAAAAAAATATAAAATGAGCCATCCAACCAGTTGAGGATGAACTCTGATGAACGAAAGATACGCGCTTACGCTCCTCGAAGCCGTTGAATTTAGCGGGCTCGGAAGAACTCGACTTTATGCTTTGGCCGCCGAGGGCAGAATTTCCTTCAAAAAGTGCGGAAAGCGGACGTTGATCATCGCCGATGATCTCAAGCGGTTGATTGCGGAGCTTCCGGACGCGCCGATTCGTTGCGCGAGCCTGACGAAGCCCCCCGCTGACGCCGCTTAACTTATTGAAACCCCATAGAGAAAGGCCGCTCGACGTGCCAGCGCCGGCGGCCTTGGAGACAAGTAATGCACCACGACTCCTACCACCGCCCGGAATTCGGTTCAACCGAATTTCCTCTTTCCGCCGCCCTGCGCCTCGCGAAGCGCGGCGTCCCCATCGTCGCCTTCGACGCGGAGTCGAAGCGGCCGATCACAAAGCACGGCCTCAAGGATGCGAGCACCGACGAGGGCACTATTCGCAAATGGTTCGGCCGACGCGGCCTGGTGCCGGCCATCGCAACCGGCGCGGCGAGTGGCATCGACGTTCTCGATCTCGACACGGCGAAGCACCCCGAAGCACGCGCATGGCTCGCGGCCAACGAGGGCCGGTTGCCGCTGACTTTCGCTTACGAGACGCGATCCGGGGGCCGGCATCTCTGGCTCAAGCACCACTCGGGTTTGCGCTGCTCCACCGCGCGGCCGGTAATTGGCGTTGACGTGAAATCGACAGGCGGCACGGCAATCGCGTGGTTCGCCCTCGGCCATCCGATCCTCTCGCGCGCCCGCCTCGCCGATTGGCCGCAATGGCTGCTCGATGCCGTTGCCCCCCCGCCTCGCCCGGCCTATGCGCCGCCGGCCCCGCGCGTTCCTGATGACCGACAAATCGCGGCGCTGATCCGAGTGGCTGCAACGGCGCCGCAGAGCCGCCGCAACTCGACACTCTTTTGGTCCGCTTGTCGCATGGCCCCTTTGGTGGTGTCGCGCCTGCTGAGCCATGGCGAGGCCGAGGCCCTGTTGGTGGAGGCCGCATCCCGTGCGGGCCTGCCGGCGGCTGAATCTCGCGCAACCGCCCGCTCCGGCCTTCGCACGGGAGGGGCGGCATGAACGCGATCGATCCCGAAGCCGTTGTAACGGCGGCGCTGACGGCGCGGCCCGACCTCGTAGTTTATGGCGCCGATCTCCCAGCAACCGTGATGGCCCTGCGCCGCGTCCTTGCCGGCGCCGGGAACCTGTTTGATCGCGGCGGGGTGCCGGTCATGCTTGTAAGGTTGAACTCGGGCATGACCGCGCGGCCGCTGACCTTCAACAACGTCATTATCGAGGCGCACCGACTTTGCCGCCCTGTCGTGTTGGACAAGGATGGCGCGACAAAGCCCATAACCCTGCCCGCCACGGTTGCTAAAATGTTTCTCGATCTTGGCGAGTGGAATTTCCCGCCTCTTGCCGGGATCGCCGCCACGCCAATCCTTCGGGGTGACGGCTATATTTCGGAAGCGGCCGGTCACGATCCGATTTCTGGCGTTTGGTGCGAGGCAATTCCGCCGCTCGCGATTCCGGCGCGCCCGTCCCGCGCGGATGCGATGGCCGCCATCGCCACGCTGCGTCGCGCTTTCCGCACTTTTCCCTTCGCTGACGCAAAAATGGTTGAGCGCGGTGGCGTGGCTGAAATCGACATCGCCGAGCCGCCGGGAGTGGCGGAATCCTCGTTCCTTGCGGCGTTGCTGACCGCCGTATGCCGGCCAAGCCTGAGGCTTGCGCCCGGCCTGCTCATCTCGGCGCCGGACATTTCAGGGGCCGGTAGCGGCAAGGGACTGCTCGCGCGCGCAATCGGGTTGGTCGCTTTCGGCCGGCATATCTCGGCCCTGACGGCCGGCCATGACCGGCAAGAACTGGATAAGCGGTTAACTGCGGCGCTGATCGAAGCGTCGCCCATGCTGTTCCTGGACAACGTTAACGCCACGGCGCTTCGCAGCGATACGCTCGCCAGCGTGCTCACCGAGAGGCCCGCCCATGTGCGTCCTATGGGTAGCTCCACCAGGGTCCCGTTGAACGCCTCCGCCTTCATCGCCGTCACGGGAAACGGGCTCTCCGTCACCGAAGATTTGGCCCGCCGGTTCCTCGTTTCCGACCTCGACCCCCGATGCGAGGACCCCGAAGCGCGGCCATTCCCGCCTGGGTTCCTGCCTGGGATCGAGGCCGCGCGAGCCGAATTGTTGACGGCCTGCCTGACAATTTGGCGCTGGGGGCGGCAATCGCAGGTGCCCCCCGGCCTGCCGCTCGGCAGTTATGAAGATTGGTGCGCTTGGGTTCGCGATCCGCTGCTCTCACTGGGGTGCGCCGATCCCGTTGAGAGGATTCGAGCGACAAAGATGGCCGATCCGAAACGCCGCATGCTCGCCGAACTCTTCGCCGCGTGGTGGGAGCACCATCATGATCGCCCCGTGACCGCCGCAATGCTCAACGAGTCGGTTTCGGCGATATTGAACCCGCAAGGCCGCCCCCGCCAGTATGTGGCGCAACGCCTTTTGCAACTGACCGGCACTCGGTCCTCGGGTTTCGTGCTCACCAGACAGGCCCCTGCCGGCACATGGACGGCTGCCACCTATGCCTTGAAACAGGCGGCTGCGGACTTTCAAGCCGGCAATGGCATAGGCCATAGGACTCATCGGGAAAGAACGCAAGAAAACAAGCAAAATCAAGGAGATGATCGCGCCTATGCCTCCCCCTATGCCTCCCCTATGCCCCCCTATGCCCCCCCTATGCCTCCCGACGCATCGGACGGCACAGGACGAGAAGAAAACAAGCAAAATCAACGCTCTAACCCCACCCAAGACCCTATGGGTCCCATGGGTCCTATGCCTATGCCCTCTAGCGGCACAAATGGCGCGCCGATGCGTCGGGGCGTGATATGAGCGCGGCCTCACGCCTTCGCGAGCGGCTTGCCGAGGCGGGCGTTGCCATCGCGCTTGGCGGTGACGGCAACCTAGAGTGGCAAGCGACGGCCGATCCGCCCCCCGACTTGCTCGCCGAAGCGCGGCGCTTGAAGCCCGAATTGCTCGCGATGCTGCGAGCCGAAGCGGCGAACGCGAACGGCGCCGGGCTGCTCACTCTGAGCGAGATCGTCACCCTGGTGGAAGCGATCGCCGCCGCTGATCCGATCGCCGCGCCGGATCGGGTGCGCGAAGCCGCCGCGCTGATGCGCCGGGCCGGACATGCTCGATCCGAGATCGCCGCCACGTTGCTGCCGAGCGTGCCGTTGCCAACGATTGGAATGGCTGCGCGGCTGGCCATCGAAGATGGCTGGGTGGCCGCCGAAGCGGAGAGAGACGCCCGATGAGCGGCCCATTGGTGCCCCGTGATCCGCCGCGATCCCGCATCTCCGGGCGGCTCGATGCGGCCTCACCGGCCGAAGCCGCGCGCCGCCTCGCAGAGATGGCCGAACGGTTGCGGCCGGATTGGAACCGGCCCGAGCGTTGGCATGAGAACAAGAGCGAACTGATCGCCGCCTGCCGCCGCTTGGCCCGAACCTTGGAAAAGGAGATGATCCGATGAGGAAAAGGAGATGATCCGATGAGCGACAAAAATTCTCTGAAACCAGAGGCCCCCGCAGTGAACGGCTACATCACCCCGCGCCATGGCGGAGGCCGCTTGCGCCCGTTCAGGCCCGGCCAGTCCGGCAACCCCGGCGGGATCGGCGGCAGATATCAGGAGGTGGTGCGCCTCTGCCGCGAAGCCGGCCCGGCAGTGGCGGCACGCCTCATCGAGATCGCGCTCGATAGGAGCGAGGAAGCGCGAGTCAACGTAGTCGCCGGCCAGGAAGTCTTAACCCGCGCGTTCGGCAGGCCG
>JAJYTL010000226.1 GCA_021793055.1 Pseudomonadota bacterium | reverse complement strand
CCGGAACAGTGGGCACGCCGGCCGCGATCATGCGGCGTTTCGCCGCCGCCTTGTCGCCCATGGCGGCGATGGCTTCCGCGCTCGGCCCGATGAAGAGTAGGCCGGCCGCGGCGACAGCCGCGGCGAAGGCCGCGTTCTCGGCGAGAAATCCGTAACCCGGATGGATCGCGTCGGCGCCGGATCGGCGAGCTGCCGCGATCACCGCCGCGATATCGAGATAGCTCTCGCGCGCCTCGGCGCCGCCGATCGCCACCGCCTCGTCGGCCTCGCGCACATGGCGGGCAGCCGCGTCCGCCGTGCTGTGGACCGCGACGGTGGCGAAGCCGAGCGTCTTCGCGGTGCGGATGACGCGGCAGGCGATTTCGCCGCGGTTCGCGATCAGGAGCTTGTGGAACGCCATTTTGGGGCCGGGCTTTCGGATCGGGGCCAAGGTCGTCCGCTATTCGGCGGCGGCCGGGCGCTCCTTGCGCGAGGCGGGCAGCGTGCCCATGATCTTGCAAATGATGCCGAGCATGATCTCGTCTGCCCCGCCGCCGATCGACATCAACCGCATGTCGCGATAGGCGCGGCTGATCGGCGTCTCGGTCATATAGCCCATGCCGCCCCAATATTGCAGGCAGGCGTCGCAGGCCTCGCGCACCAGCCGCCCGGCCTTGAGCTTGGCCATCGAGGCGAGCCGCGTCACGTTTTCGCCGGCGAGATATTCCGCCGCCGCGCGGTAGATCAGGGAGCGCAGCAGTTCGACCTCGGTCGAAAGCTCGGCGAGGCGGAAATGCACCACCTGGTTGTCCAGGATCGGCTTGCCGAAGGCGACGCGGTTGCGCGTGTAGTCGACGGTCTCGGCGATCATGCGATCGAGCGGCACCAGCGCCGAGGCCGCGCCCCACAGCCGTTCCTCCTGAAACTGCAGCATTTGATAGGCGAAGCCCATGCCCTCGTCGCCGATGCGGTAGCGCTCGGGGATGCGGACGTTGTCGAAGAAGATCTGCGCCGTGTCCGAGGAATGCATGCCGAGCTTGTCGAGCTTGCGCGCGATGGTGACGCCCTTGGTTTTCATCGGCAGACAGAGGAGGGATTTGTTGCGGTGCGCCGGCCCGTCGCCGGTGTTGGCAAGCAGGCACATCCAATCGGCCTGGGTGCCGTTCGTGGTCCACATCTTGCCGCCGTTGATCACGTAGTCGCCGCCCTCCTTGCGCGCGGTGGTGCGGATCGAGGCAACGTCGGAACCGGCGCCGGTCTCGCTGACGCCGAGGCAGACGACGTAATCGCCGGCGATGGTCGGGGCCAGGAACTCGCGCCTGAGCTCGTCGGAGCCGAAGCGGGCAAGCGCCGGCGTCGCCATGTCGGTCTGCACGCCGATCGCCATCGGCACGCCGCCGCAGCGGATATGGCCGAGCGCTTCGGCCATCACCAGGCTGTAGCTGTAATCGAGGCCCTGGCCGCCGAATTCCACCGGCTTGCTGACGCCGAGGAAGCCGGCTTGGCCGAGCTTCTTGAACAGATCGTGGGCGGGGAAGATGCCGGCCTTCTCCCATGCGTCCACATGGGGATTGATCTCGGCGTCGATGAACTTGATCAGGCTGTCTCTCAGGGCCTGGTGTTCGGGTGTCTGTTTCATCGCTCGTATCCCTCCCGGGTTCTGGTCGCGGGCCCTACATGCGGGCGACGCCGAAGGTGTTGGGGTTGAGGCGCCGTCGCGCCGCCTCGTCGCAGGTGGCGAGGCAGAAGCCCAAGATCTTCCGCGAGTCCCGCGGATCGATGATGCCATCGTCCCACAGCCGCGCGGTGGCATAAAGCGCCGCCGATTCGCGGTCGGTGCGGGCGATAATCTCGCGCTCCATGGCGGCGAGCCGTTCGCGGTCCACCGCCTGGCCGGCGCGGCGCAGCTTCTCCTCCGAGACGATGGCGAGAACCCGCGCCGCCTGCTCGCCGCCCATCACTGCGACCCGGTTGTTCGGCCAGGCGAAAATGAAGCGCGGATCGAAGGCGCGGCCGCACATGCCGTAATTGCCGGCGCCGAAGGAGGCGCCGATATGAAGGGTGAGCTGCGGCACGGTCGCGTTCGCCACCGCCTGGATCATCTTCGAGCCGTGCTTGACGATGCCGGCGCGTTCCGCCTCGCGGCCGACCATATAGCCGGTGGTGTTCTGGAGATAGAGGATCGGCATGCCAGCCTGGCAGCAGAGCTGGATGAATTGCGCCGCCTTGGCGGCGCCGGCGGCGTCGATCGGCCCGTTATTGCCGATGATGCCAAGCGGATAGCCTTCGATCGCCGCCTGCCCGGTCACGGTTTCCGGGCCGTAGTCGGGCTTGAAGTCGAGAAAATCGGAATCGTCCACCAGCCGCGCGATGACTTGGCGCACGTCGTAGGGTCGGCGATAATCCACCGGCACGATGCCGAGGAGATCGTCGATCGGATAGCGGGGCACGTTGAAGGTGCGTTCCGTCTGCATCGGCAGCGCGTCGTTCCAGCGAAGCTTGGCCAAGACCTCGCGGGCGAGGCGAATGCCGTCGGCATCGTCCTCGGCGATGAGATCGCCGACGCCGGAGACGCCGACATGCATCTCGGCGCCGCCGAGTTCCTCGTCGGTCGCGATTTCGCCGGTCGCGGCCTTGAGCAGCGGCGGACCGGCAAGGAACACCTTGGCTCGTCCCTTGATCATGATGACATAGTCGGAGAGTCCCGGCAGATAGGCGCCGCCGGCGGTCGAGGAGCCGTGCACCACGGTGATCTGCGGCACGCCCATTGCCGAAAGCCGCGCCTGGTTGGCGAAGCCGCGGCCGCCCTCGACGAAAATCTCCGCCTGATATAGAAGGTTGGCGCCGCCCGATTCGACAAGATGGAAAAAGGGCAGCTTGTTCTCGCGCGCGA
The DNA here is from genome assembly GCA_021793055.1 of Pseudomonadota bacterium. Taxonomy (GTDB): domain Bacteria; phylum Pseudomonadota; class Alphaproteobacteria; order Ferrovibrionales; family Ferrovibrionaceae; genus JAJYTL01. The sequence continues at coordinate 2,680 of JAJYTL010000226.1, read as the reverse complement.
TCTGCTGCACGCGCAGGTTCTTCTTCAGGCCCATGGGCGCGATGGTGCCGCCCTTGACCGCGCTGTCTGAGGCGCTGACGATGGCGCGCACCCCGGCGACGAAGCCGATGCCGGCGACGATTCCGCCGCCCATGATGTTGTCCTTGCCGTCGTCGTCGTGCATGCGATAGCCGGCAAGCGGGCAGAGGTCGAGCCACGGGCTGCCGCGGTCGAGGAGCAGCGCGACGCGCTCGCGGGGAAGAATTTGGCCGCGGGCGTGAAAGCGCGCCTTACCGGCGGCCGAGCGCAGGGCGACCTTTTCCTTCAGCGTCTGCGCTTCCTCGACCAGGGACAGCATCGCGTCGCGGTTGGCGGCGAATTTGGGCCCGGTCGTGTCGATGCGATTCTCGATGATCGCCATGGCGCCTCAGTTCGTTTCCGGGTCGCGCAGCACCTTGGGCATTTGCGCCAAGGGAAAGCCCTCGAAGGCGGGCGCGGGCGTCTGGCGCTCGGGCAGGGGCCAGTTCGACCGGGTGTTCGGCACCGCGCCGTCGATCCGGAGCGTCGCGCCGGTGATGAAGGCCGCGGCCTCCGAGAGCAGAAAGACGATGGCCGCCGACACCTCGGCCTCGGTGCCGAAGCGGCCGAGCGGCACGTGGCGGGCGAGGGTGCGGAAATAATCGCCCATCTCGGCCGGGTAGTGATCGAAGCCCGAGGAGGCGATCCAGCCCGGCGCCACGGCGTTGACCCGCACATTGGCCGGCGCCCATTCCAGCGCCGCGGTTTCGGTGAAGTTCACCATGCCGGCGCGGGCCGCGCCCGAATGGGCCATGCCCGGCATGCCGCGCCACATATCCGCGACGATGTTGACGATCGCGCCGCCCTCGGCGCGCATCCATCGAGTGTAGCAGGCGCGCGCCATGAGGAAGCCGCCGGTGAGGTTGGTCCTGACCACGGTTTCCCAGCCTTTTTGGCTGATGGTCTCGAGTGGCGCCACATATTGGCCGCCGGCGTTGTTGACCAAGTGGTCGACGCGGCCGAAGGTCTCGATAACGCGGCCGACCGTCGCTTCCACTTCCGCCTCGTCGCGGATGTCGCAGGGGAAGCCCCGCGCCTCGCCGCCGCAAGCGGCGGCGATTTCCGCGGCGACCGTTTCGAGCTTTTCCGCCTTGCGGCCGATCAACGCCAGCCTGGCGCCGAGGGAGGCGAGCTCATGCGCGGTGCAGCGGCCGATGCCGCTACCGCCGCCGGTCACGATCGCGACCTTGCCGGCGAAAAGTCCGGGGCGGAAGACCGACCGATAGGGCGACCGAGCGGACGCGGGAGGGGTCGAGTTCATGGTCGCATTCCTTCCCCGACGGCGTGGCCGCGACGTTTCGTCGCGAGCCTTTTCGTCGTCGTCGCAGCGCGTTCTTCGACGCCTTTCTCCGCGCTTGCGGAGCGGCTGGACTCTAGTTGACGTTTACGTTAACGTCAAGTTCCCGAGGTGCCGGCTCGGCCGGCGCGCGGGGAGCTTTATCTGCGCCGAAGGCGGTGCGGCGAATGAATGGGAGATGCTCGAGATGAGCCTTGAGACAGTGACGGACGCCTTGCGCCAGCGCGTCGGCGCCGATTCCGGCCTCAACGCCACGGTGAAGTTCGATTTCGGCTCCGACGGCGTGATTTTTATCGACGGTGCCGCGTCGCCGAACACGGTCTCGAACGACGACCGCGAGGCGGCCTGCACCATCGCCATCTCGCTCGAGGACTTCAAGAGCATGTCGTCCGGCGAAATCGATCCAGCGACCGCCTTCATGATGGGCAAGCTCAAGGTGTCCGGCGACATGGGAATCGCCATGCGCCTGTCCAGCGTCTTGGGCTGAAACCGGGACGGACGGGGCGAAGCCGTGGTGGCCCGGACCTCGATCCGGGCCCTCTGTCACGACAGGTCGGCGAAGCGCGCGCGATGGTGGTCGGCCGGGCCGAACAGGGTGTCGATCATCATCAGCCGCTTGGTGTAATGGTTGACCTTGTATTCGTCCGACATGCCCATGCCGCCGTGGAGCTGGATCGCCTGATAGCCGACGAAGCGGCCTGAGCGGCCGATGGTGGTCTTCGCCGCCGCCGTCGCCTTGGTGCGCTCCTTGGTGCGGGCGAGCTTCAGGGTCGCCATATAGGCCATGGAACGCGCCTGTTCGAGCGCGATCCACATATCCACCATGCGGTGCTGCAGCACCTGGAACGAGCCGATCGCGACGCCGAACTGCTTGCGCGTCTTGAGATAGTCGTTGGTGGTGTCGCAAAGCACCTGCATCGCGCCGACCGCCTCGGCGGCGAGCGCGGCGAGGCCGTGGTCCAAGGTCTCCTGGATCAGCGGAAAGGCCTTGTCGGCGGGGCCGATCAGATCGGCGGCGCCGAGCTGAACGCGGTTGAAGCTGAGGTCCGCCGCCTGGCGGTGATCGAGGGTGCGGTAGCGCCGCATTTCGAGCCCCGGCGCCTTGGCGTCGACCAAAAAGAGCGAGATGCCGGCCTTCTGGCGTTGCTTGCCCGAGGTGCGGGCGGACACCACGATGCGGTCCGCGGCCGGCGCGTCGAAGACGACGCATTTCTCGCCCGACAGCACGTAGCCGCCGCTCGCCGCTTCCGCCGTGAGCGCGACGTCGTCGAAATCGAAGCGCGCCTTGGGCTCGGCCAGGGCGAGGGCGAGCTTGAGCTTGCCCTC
>JAJYTL010000225.1 GCA_021793055.1 Pseudomonadota bacterium | reverse complement strand
ACGGCTTAGCTAAACTTAACTAAGCCGTTGATTTTATGGTGCCGACGTGCGGATTTGAACCGCAGACCTACTGATTACGAATCAGTTGCTCTACCAACTGAGCTACGTCGGCACGCGCGAGAACCTAATGCCGAGGCGGTGCGGGAGCAAGCAAGAACCGCTCAGCCGCCCGCTTCAAAAGGCGCCGCCGGCGGCGCCACCGCGACGCGCGGCAGCTCGATATCGGCCGCGTCGGCGAACGCGCGGCCGGCCTGCGCCGTCGCCACCCGCCAGCGCAAGGTATCGAAGGCGCCGCAATGGGGGCAATGGGCCTGCCAGGCCGGGCTCGGCCGGGTGCAGGCGGCGCAAATCCAGGCCGCGTCGGCCGCGGCATCGGCCTTGGCGAGCCAGTCGCGGGCGCCGGCGCCATCGCCATATTGGCTCTGCTCGATCTCGGCCATCAGCTTGACGAGGCGGCGGCTCGGCGGTTGGTTCAAGAGCGGCGCCAGCGCCTCGCGCGCCGCCGCGTCGTTGCCGGCGCCGTGTTCCGCCGCCGCCAGCGCGAGCCGGCTTTCCTCGTGCTCCGGATTGCCCTCGATCAGCTCCTTCACGCGCTTCAGGCGCTCGGCCGGCTCGGCATCGGGATGGAGCGCGGCATAGGCCGCCGCGAGATCGGGATGGGGTTCGGCCGCCCAGGCCTCGCGCAGGATTCGCCCGGCGCGCGACTTGCGCCCGTTCTCAAGCAGGATCTTTGCCGCCATCGCTGCCGCCGGAACCAGGTCCGGCGCCGCGGCCAGGGCGCGGCGCGCCTCCTTCAAGGCGGTGTCGAGATCGCCCGACGCCTCAGCGCCGAGCGCCTTCTGGAAGGCGACGATGCCCTGGTGGCGGCGGATATCCCCGGCCGGCAGGGCGTGGCGGCGTTGCGCCTCCTCGAGCGTCGACGCGGCCGCCGGCCACAGGCCCTCCGCCGCCTCCAGGCGAAACAGCTCGCGCAGCACCCAGGGCGCCTCGGGCCTGAGATCATGGGCGCGGCGCGCCAGCTCCAGGGCCTTGGAACGGTCGTTCCGCCGCATCGCCTGGGTCAACAGCCCGCGCAGGCCGAGGAACTCGGTTTCCGGGCTCGCCAGCATGGCGGAAAACTGCGTCTCCGCCGCCGCCTCGTCGCCGGCGAGCTGGGCCGCCTGGGCCGCCAGCAGAAGCGTCAGGGGCGGCGGCTCCTTCGCCGCCTCCAACAGCTTGCCGGCGCGATCGGCGAGCTTTCGCGCCGCCGCCGCATCGCCCGAGGCGACCGCGACCAGGCCCTGGCTCAACGCCTGATAGCCGAGCCTTCGCCGGCGTTCGAGACGCGCCTCGGCGAAGGCCCGCGGCCGCCGCCGCAGCCACAGCCAGAAGCGATAGAGCGCCGCCGTCACCATCGCCAGGGCGACGACCAAAATGCCGGCCAGCGCCGCCGAGGTTTCCAGCCGCCAACCATGCCAGACGATGGTCAGCTCGCCCGGGCTCTGGGCGAGCCAGGCTGCCGCCGCCGCCAGCAGCAGAACCACCAGGGTGGCGAAAAAGAAACGGATCATGGCTGGCTCGCCGCCTTGGCGAGGGCGCCGAATGTCTCGGCCCGCACCACCGCCACCGCGCGATCGACGGCAAGCCGCGCCTTGGCCCCCTTGAGCCACGGCTGCGCCGCCACCGCCGCGCCGTCCTTAAGCTCTTGTAGAGCTTGCACGGCTCCGCGCAAATCATTGTCTTGCAAACGAACTTCCGCTCTCGCCACGATATCGCCGGGGGTCGAGCCCGTGACCTCGCCGACGCGGCGCACCGTGATCAGCCCAGAAAGCTGATCGAACACCTTCTGCCACCAGGTACCGGGCTTTTCCCGCCCCGCGCCGACGACGCGGTCGGCAACCTTCGGGAAGTCGCGCCGCAGCTTGGCCGCCGACGGCACGCCGCTTGCGGCATAATCAGTTAGCGCGCCGAAAGCGTCGGTCGTGCCAGGCCCTTGCGGGGCCAGCGCGACCACGGATCGCAGCGCGTCGGGGAACGGCGCCGAGCGCCGGCTCGCCTGCTCAAGCTCGACCACGGCCAGCACCAGCGCGATGTGCCTCGGGGCCGCGCGAACCGCCGGCGCCAGGGCTGCGACCTGGCTCACCTGCTTTTGTAAATCTGATATAGTTTCATTCTGCATATCAACGGTTTGCGACACTGACTTAATCTTTTTATCGAATGTCGCCAAAGCCGCCGCGTCGGCCCCGCCGCCTCCGGTCTTCTGCAACCCGGCGAGCTTCTTCTCCACTGCCGCGAGCTTGGCCGCCAGATCCGCGTTGGCCGCCAGCGCGGCCTGCAGGCCGGCCACCTGCTTCTTCAGCGCCGCGAGGGCCGCGTTATCGGCTGCGAGGCGGCTTTGCAGATCGGGCATGACCGGCATCGCCTGCACCGTGCTCTCGACCGCGCTGAGGCGCTGATCGAAAGCGTCGAGCCGCGCCGCGGTTTGATCACCGGCGTTTGCGCTTTTCGCAGTCGTCGCGTTCGGGCCGCCGCCGAAGGACGGCACCAGCCGCTCGATCTCCGGCCGCAGGCTCGGCCAGATCGCGACCCCGGCGCCAAGCACCAGGAGGACGCCAAGCCCGATCCAGGCCCAGCGGAACCAATGCCGGCGGGACCCCTCGGTGACGTCCGGCCCGCCCAGCAGCGCCTCGTCGATGTCGGCGTGATCGGCGGAAGACTCTTGCTTTCCCTCGGAGTTCTCGCTGCCTTCGTTCATCTGCGACGCACCTCGCGTTGAAGCAGTTCCAAGAGAGCGGCCTGGCGGGGCGCCGCGGCGACGGCGACGGCACGCCACGGCAAACCTATCACCCGCTCACGCACAGCGGCACTGAGGCAGAACGCCGTGAGCCGCGCGCATGCCGCAGCCAAGCCTTCGGCCGCCGCGAGCCTAACAAAGGTGGTGCCGGTGCGGGGAGAGAAAAACACCACCCCGTCCAGCGCGCCGGCTTTCAACGCCTCGCGGCAGGCCGGCGACAAGGCCGGAGCCGGCCGCGCTTCATAAAGCGTTTTGCGCAAAAAGACAAAGCCCGCGTCGCGCAGGCGGCGGTCGAGTTCGCCCGCCACCGCCGTGCCGGCAACATGCAGCAGCGCGCCCTTGGCGGGATCGAGGCGGGCCCGCGCCAGCGCCGCGAGATCATCGCTGTCGCCCTCGGCGCTCGCCACCTCCGAGAAGCCGGCCGCGGCGGCAGCAGCCGCCGTGCCCGGGCCGACGGCATAGAGCGGGAGGTCGCGGCGCGCACTTGCCGCCGCCAAGGCCCGCAGGCCGTTCGAACTCGTCACCAGCACGGCCTGGATGCCGGCGAAATCGAGATCAGCGGCAAGGAAGCGGATATCCAGCAAGGGCTCGATCAGGCTTTCGATGCCCATCGGCTGCAGAAGCGCGGCCAGCGCCTCCGATTGCGCCCGCGGCCGGGTCAGCAGCAGCCGGGAGGGAGACACCTCAGCCGCTCGCGAGCAGACCAGACGGCGCCCGGCGTTTCAGTTCCTCGCCGGCGTCCTCGCCGAGGCGGACGGCATCTTCCGGCGTCCCTTCACGCCGCGTGGCGAGAGCGATCTTCCCGTCCGGGCTGAGAAGCAGGGCGCGGAGCGCGATGCGGCCGCCGCCATCGATCTCTGCCAGGCCGGCGATCGGCGTCCGGCACGAGCCTTCGAGAACCGCCAGCATGGCGCGTTCGGCGCTCACGCAATCGGCGCTCGCCGGATGGTTCAACGCGCCAAGCAGGTTGCGGGTGGGTTCGTCCCCGGCGCGGCACTCGATGGCGATGGCGCCCTGCGCCGCCGCCGGCAGCATTTCGTCCGTCGACAACACGGCGCTCGCCTTGTCGAGCAGGCCGAGCCGCTCGAGCCCGGCGCGGGCCAGGAGCGTCGCCGCGACCGCGCCCGAGGCCACCTTGTCGAGCCGGGTCCCGACATTGCCGCGCAACGTGAGCACGGTGACGTCCGGCCGGAGATGGAGAATCTGGGCCTGGCGGCGCAGCGAGGCGGTGCCGACCACGGCCCCGGCCGGGAGATCGGCAAGCCTCGTCACCTCGCGCGCGATCAGCGCGTCGCGCGGATCGACCCGGGGGAGGATGGCGCCGATGCAAAGCCCATCCGGCAGCCAGGTGGGCATATCCTTGCAGGAATGAACCGCGAGATCGATGCCGCCGCCGAGCAGGGCTTCTTCGAGCTCCTTGGTGAAGAGGCCCTTGCCGCCCACTTCCGCCAAGGGCCGGTCGCGGACCCGATCCCCGGTGGTGCGGATGACGACGATTTCGACGGCGAGCCCGGGCCGCAGCGCCAAAAGGCGCCGCTTGGTCTCTTCCGCCTGGGCCAAGGCCAGGGGGCTGCCGCGGGAGCCGATACGGAGGGATGCTTGCGGTAAATCGCTCATAAGATTAAAGCAGCGGGAGAAGACCCTTGTTATAGCCCAAACCGCCTCCTCTGAGGGAAAAGGATGATCGTCCTCGGCATCGAGACGAGTTGCGATGAAACCGCCGCTGCCGTGGTGAGCGACGACCGCGGGATTCACGCCAACCTGGTGCTCTCGCAAATCGAGGAGCACAGGCCCTATCTCGGCGTGGTGCCGGAAATCGCCGCGCGTGCCCATATCGCCCATCTCGACGGCTTGATCAAGGACGCAATGGCGGCGGCCGCCATCGGGTTCGACGCGCTGGACGGCATCGCCGTCACCTCGGGGCCTGGCCTGGTCGGCGGCCTGATCGTCGGATTGACCACCGCGAAGGCGATCGCCGCCGTCGCCGCAAAGCCGCTGATCGCGATCAACCACCTCGAAGGGCATGCGCTATCCGTCCGCCTTAGCCGCGAGATCGCCTTCCCCTACCTCCTGCTCCTGGTCTCGGGCGGCCATTGCCAGCTCTTGGCGGTGGAAGGCGTCGGCCGCTACCGGCTTTACGGCACCACCATCGACGATGCCGTGGGCGAGGCCTTCGACAAGGTGGCGAAGCTCCTCGATATCGGCTATCCGGGCGGCCCGGCGGTCGAGCGCGCGGCGCGCGCAGGCGATGCGGCCCGCTTTGCCCTGCCGCGGCCGATGCTGGGGCGGCCCGGCGCCGATTTCTCCTTCTCCGGGCTCAAGACCGCCGTCCGCCATGCCTATCTCAACGCGCTGCCCGACGCGGCCGAAGAAGACGACCGCGCGGCGCTCCAAGACGATCTCGCGGCAAGCTTCCAGGCGGCGGTGGTCGATGCCCTGGCCGATCGCACCCAGCACGCCATCCGCCGCTTCCGCGACCAGCACCCGGCCGCGCGCCATCTCGTCATCGCCGGCGGCGTCGCCGCCAATCAGGCGATCCGAACCCGACTCGCGGCCCTCGCCGAGACCGCCGGCCTTGAACTGGCGGCGCCGCCGCCGGCTTTCTGCACCGACAATGGCGCAATGATAGCCTGGGCTGGAATCGAGCGATTACGCAATGGCTTAACGGATACTCTTGAGATCAAGCCGAGGCCGCGTTGGCCGCTCGATCCGGCGCTGGCGCCAGGCGGCAAGGCGCGACTGGCCCGCGCCCGCGCCCGCTGAAGGCACGCCAAAGACCTGAACCTCTGGCACTAAGCCATAAAAAACATTACGAAAAATTC
>JAJYTL010000224.1 GCA_021793055.1 Pseudomonadota bacterium | reverse complement strand
TTCGCCGACATTCCATATCCGGTGAAGATGGAGCCGAACCTGGTCGTCGAATACTACTCGCGCTGATCGCGTCCGGGCCGGGCGCGCTGCCCGGCCCTGGCCGCCATCCGCGACGCAAAGCCCGCCTCCGGCGGGCTTTTTCGTTGGCGTTTTCAAGGTGCCCGGCGGTTTATTTTTCGCGCACATTTTCTCCGCCGGCGGGTCTTGAAGCGCGATTTCGCGCTTCCTATCTCCAGAAACGACAGGGCGGTCGCCATTCCGGGGCCGTCCATTCCCACCGGTTCCACCGGCAGGGGAACCGGTCAACCATGTTGCTCAGATGGAGAATATGGACCATGACTGCACTTGATCTTTCCCCCCTGTTCCGCTTTTCGGTCGGCTTCGATCGTATGCTCGACGTGCTTGACGGCACGCGTGCCTTCGACGCGGCCGAAACCCATTATCCGCCCTATAACATCGAGAAGCTCGGTGACGACAAGTACCGCATCACCATGGCGGTGGCGGGCTTCCGCAGCGACGAGCTCAATGTCGAGGCGAAGTCGAACAGCCTGGTGATCTCGGGCCGCAAGAAGGAGGAGCCGAAGGCCCAGTTCCTCCATCGCGGCATCGCGACCCGCGCCTTCGAGCGCCGCTTCGATCTCGCCGAGCATATCCGGGTCGCGGACGCGAAGCTCGAGGACGGGCTTCTCCACATCGAGATGGTGCGCGAGGTGCCCGAGGCGCTGAAGCCGCGCACGATCAAGATCGTGACCGGCGGCGAAGCGCCGGCTTTGACCCAGGCGGCCTAGGGCGACATCCCCTGGGCGACGCGCTCTAGGGGCGACGCCTGAAAACACGAAGGGCGGCGGAAGCGATTCCGTCGCCCTTTTCGTTCGCCCTTATCCGCTTGTTGCCGCCCCGCCGGGGCGATCTGCCGCGGCGAGGCGAGTATCAGGAGGCCGGCGCGAGCAGGCCCTTTTCGGTGAGCAGGGTCGCGAGCTCGCCGCTCTCGTACATCTCGCGCACGATATCGCAGCCGCCGATGAACTCGCCTTTGACGTAGAGCTGCGGAATGGTCGGCCAGTTGCTGAAGCGTTTGATGCCCTCGCGCAGGCCCGGATCGGTCAGCACGTCGATGCCTTTGAATTGCACGCCGGCCCGCGACAGGATCTGCACCACCGCGGCGGAAAAGCCGCATTGCGGAAAGGACGGCGTGCCCTTCATGAACAGGAGCACCGGGTTGGCGGAGATTTCCTGTTGGATACGCTCGGAAACGGGATCGTTGGTCATGGCTCTAAGCCTCTTCGGATTGCGATAAAAATCACTCTTGGGGGAGCGCGGTCTGGAGCGCCAGGGCGTGGAGGGCGCCGCCCATCCTGCCCTGAAGCGCCTGATAGACCATCTGGTGCTGCTGGACGCGGCTCTTGCCCTTGAAGGCGGCCGATACCACGAGCGCCGCGTAGTGGTCGCCGTCGCCACGCAGATCCTGGATGGTGACCACCGCGTCGGGCAGGCTTTCCCGAATCATTCGGCTGATTTCGGCTGCGTCCATCGCCATGTGCCGCCGTCTCCTTCTGTCAGGGCGCCGCCATGTAGCCCGGAAACCAGCCCTCGTGGGCGGTCCGGATGGCGTCTAGAGATATGGAGAAAAATCCCTCCAAGGTCAAATCGCTGCCGTCGAATTTCCCGATCTCGGCGGCCGGCACCTCCGCCGCCTTGGCGCGCGCCAGGAAGCCCGTGACCTCGGCCCGGTCGAGGGCCGCGAGATAGCGTCCCTGATCCTCGCCGAAAGCCGCCATGGCCGGGATTTCCGTCGCCGGCAGCCGGACCTTGGCGCCGGTCCGGCCGGCCAGGCACATCTCCGCGACGCCGACGAGAATCCCGCCGTCCGAGAGATCGTGGCAGCTCCGCAGCCGCCCGGCGGCGATCTCCGCGCGCACGAAATCGCCGTGGCGGCGCTCGGCCGCGAGATCGACCGGCGGCGGTGGCCCTTCCGCCCGGCCGAGGCATTTGGCGAGGTAGAGCGACTGGCCGAGATGGCCCCGGGTCTCGCCGACCACGACCAGGATGTGGCCGAGTTCCGGCGCGATGATCGCCATGCGCCTCCAGTCGGCGATCAAGCCGATGCCGCCGATCTCCGGCGTCGGCGGGATGCCGCGGCCCTGGGTTTCGTTGTAGAGTGAGACATTGCCGGAGACGACCGGGAAGTCGAGCGCCAGCGCGGCGCGGCGCAGGCCCTCGATGGCGGCGGCAAAGGCGCCCATGATCTCCGGCCGCTCGGGGTTGCCGAAGTTTAGGCAGTCGGTGAAGGCGAGGGGCTTGGCGCCGGTCGCGGTCAGATTGCGCCACACCTCGGCGAGCGCCTGGGCACCGCCCATCTCGGGATCGGCGGCGCAATAGCGCGGCGTGCAATCGACGCTGATGGCGAGTGCCTTGCCGCTGCCATGGACCCGTACCACCGCCGCGTCGCCGCCCGGACGCTGGATGGTATCGGCCATGACCATGTGATCGTACTGCTCCCAGATCCAGCGCTTCGAGGCAAGCTCGGGCGCGCTGATCAGGCGGAGCAGGCTCTTGTCCAACGGCTCACCGCCGGCGAGGCTCGCCGCATCCAGCGGAGCTTGCGGCGGGGTTGCCCGGATCGGGCGATCGTATTCCGGCGTCTCGGCGCTCAACGCGGCGACCGGCAGATCGGCCACCGTCTCGCCCTTGTGGCGGAGCACGAGATGGCCCGAGCCGGTGACCTCGCCGATGACCGCGAAGTCGAGGTCCCATTTGGCGAAGATCGCCGCCGCCGCGTCCGCCCGCTCGGGGCGGAGCACCATCAGCATGCGCTCCTGGCTTTCCGAGAGCATGATCTCATAGGCGCTCATGCCCGGCTCGCGGGTCGGCACGCGGTCGAGATCGAGGTCGATGCCGACCTCGCCCTTGGCCGCCATCTCGAAAACCGAGGAGGTGAGGCCGGCTGCGCCCATGTCCTGGATGGCGACGATGGCGTCGCTCGCCATCAGTTCGAGACAGGCCTCGATCAGCAGCTTCTCGGTGAAGGGATCGCCGACCTGGACGGTCGGGCGCTTTTCCTCGGTCGCCTCGTCGAACTCGGCTGAGGCCATGGTTGCGCCGTGGATGCCGTCGCGCCCGGTCTTGGAGCCGACATAGACCACCGCGTTGCCGATGCCGGCGGCGGCGGAATAGAAGATACGCGCGGCGTCGGCGAGGCCGACCGTCATCGCGTTGACCAGGATGTTTTCGTTGTAGCCCGGATCGAAGCCGCATTCGCCGCCGACCGTCGGGACGCCGACGCAATTGCCGTAACCGCCGATGCCGGCGACCACCCCGGCGACGAGATGGCGGGTGCGGGGGTGCGCCGGGTCGCCGAAACGGAGCGCGTTCATGTTGGCGATCGGCCGCGCGCCCATGGTGAAGACGTCGCGGAGGATGCCGCCGACGCCGGTCGCCGCGCCCTGGTAGGGCTCGATGAAGGAGGGGTGGTTGTGGCTCTCCATCTTGAAGACGGCGGCCTGGCCATCGCCGATATCGACGACGCCGGCGTTCTCGCCCGGGCCGCAGATCACCCAAGGGGCCTGGCTCGGCAGGCGGCGCAGCCATTTCTTCGAGGACTTATAGGAGCAGTGTTCGCTCCACAGCGCGCCGATGACGCCGATCTCGACCAGCGTCGGCTCGCGTCCGAGCGTGGCCTTCAGGCGCTCGTATTCTTCGCGGCTCAAGCCGTGGCTCGCGAAGTCGATGGCGGCGGCGGCGGTCACGACAGCGCGGCGACGAGGGAGTCGAACATGGCGCGGCCGTCGATGCCGCCGAGCGCCGGCTCGGTGAGCCGCTCGGGATGCGGCATCAGGCCGAGCACGGTCTTCTCGCGATTGAAGACGCCGGCGATGTTCGCGGCCGAGCCGTTGGGATTGGCGTCGTCGTCGGGCGCGCCGTCCGGCGTCACGTAACGGAAGGCGACGCGGCCCTCGGCCTCGATCTCGGCCAGGGTCTCGGGGTCGGCGAAATAATTGCCGTCCGCATGGGCGATGGGCAGGCGGATCACCTGGCCCGCGGCATAGCGCGCGGTGAAAGCGGTCTGCGAGGTCTCGACCTTGAGATGGACGTCCTTGCAGACGAACTTCTGATTCCGGTTGCGCATCAAGGTGCCGGGTAGCAGCCCGGCCTCGGTCGCCACCTGAAAGCCGTTGCAGATCGCGAGCACGGCGGTGCCGCTCTGGGCCTTGGCCACCACCGCGCGCATCACCGGCGACCGGGCGGCGATGGCACCGGCGCGCAGATAGTCGCCATAGGAAAAGCCGCCCGGCAGCACGATGAGATCGAGGGCCGGCAGCTCGGTTTCCTTGTGCCAGATCATGCTGGTGGGCCGGCCGGTCGCGGCGTCGAGCGCGACCTTGACGTCGCGGTCGCAATTCGAACCGGGAAAGACGATGACGGCGGCCTTCATGGAACGCTCAAGAGCCCCAAACCGGGAAGTGGCAAAACGCGCCCGGATGCTAGCGGTCCGCCAGGGCCGGCGCAAGCGCCGGGCAAGCGGCCGACCGCGTCCGGGCGCCGGCTATTCCGCAAGCTCGATGGAATAGTTCTCGATCACCGTATTGGCGAGAAGCTGCTTGCACATGGCCTCGACGGCGGCCTGCGCCCGGGCGCGGTCGGCCTCGGCCAGATCGATCTCGATATATTTTCCCTGGCGGGCTTCCGCGATGCCGCCAAAGCCCAGGGCGGCGAGCGCATGGGCGATCGCCTTGCCTTGGGGATCGAGGACGCCGGGTTTCAGCGTGATATGGACTTTGGCCTTCATGGGCATCGCCTCAGCGGGCGGCTCACTGCATCACCGCCGGGCCCTTCATGTCGCGCGGCCCGCCTTCGGGCAGGATGCCGAGCCGGCGCGCCACTTCCTGATAGGCCTCGGCGACATTGCCGAGATCGCGCCGGAAGCGGTCCTTGTCCATCTTGTCGTTGGTCAGGGCGTCCCACAGCCGGCAGCTGTCCGGGCTGATTTCATCGGCCAGGATGACCCGCATCTCCTCGCCCTGCCAATGGCGGCCGAATTCGAGCTTGAAGTCCACTAGGCGGATGCCGACGCCGAGAAACAGGCCGGTCAGGAAGTCGTTGACGCGAAGCGCCAAGGACATGATCTCGTCGATCTCCTGCGCCGTTCCCCAGCCGAAGCAGGTGATGTGCTCCTCGCTCACCATCGGATCGTTGAGCGCATCGTTCTTGTAGTAGAACTCGACGATGGAGCGCGGCAGGGTCGTGCCCTCGGCGATGCCGAGCCGGCTCGAAATCGAGCCGGCGGCGACGTTGCGGACCACCACCTCGATCGGGATGATCTCGACCTCCTTCACCAGCTGCTCGCGCATGTTGAGCCGGCGGATGAAGTGGTTCGGGACGCCGATTTCGTTCAGCTTGGTCATCAGGTATTCGGAGATGCGGTTGTTGAGCACGCCCTTGCCGGTGATGGTGCCGCGCTTCTGATTGTTGAACGCCGTAGCGTCGTCCTTGAAATACTGCACCAGGGTACCGGGCTCCGGTCCCTCGAAAAGAACTTTGGCCTTGCCTTCGTAAAGCTGGCGGCGGCGGGACATGGGCGGCCACATTTGATAGGTTAACGGCGCGACCAAATCGCG
>JAJYTL010000223.1 GCA_021793055.1 Pseudomonadota bacterium | reverse complement strand
CGCCAAGCTCGGCGCCGGCCGCAAGGGCCGCGAACTGCGCGACGAGTTCGAAGGCCCGCCCTATGGCTGGCCGCAGGATGCGGTGGACGGCGCCCTGCTCGTGCTCGCCCATGCCGGGCTGATCCGCACCCTCGGCGAGGATGGCAAGGAGACGGTTCTGCGCACCCTGCCGCGCCAGAAGATCGGCCTCTGCCGCTTCCTGCCGGAAACCCACACCGTTACCACCACCCACAAGCGGGCCATCCGCGCCCTCGGCCAGGCGGTCGGCATCAACGTCCCGCCGGATCAGGAGGCGGAGCAACTGCCGCTGATCCTGAAATCCCTGCGCGACGCGGCGCAGGCGGCGGGCGGCGATCCGCCCGCACCGGCCGCTCCCGCCACGCCCGATCTCGATGCGCTCGACGCTCTCACCGGCAACGAACGGCTGATCGAGGCGGCAAGCCGTGGCACCGCGCTGGCGGCGGCCTACACCACCTGGGTTGCCAGCCGCCAGACCATCGCGCTTCGGCTTCCGGCCTATCGCACGACGGAAAGCCTGGTGAAGCTCGGCGCGCACGGGCAACAGGCGGCGTTGGAGGATGTGCGCAGCCAGCGCCGCCTGCTCGACGAGCCCGACCCGATCCCGCCGCTCCGCCAGGACGCGGCGGCCGAGCTGCGATCCCGGCTCAACGCGGCCTTCGACGCGTACGAAGCTGCCCTCGCGGCAGCGGAGGCATTGCTGCATGCTGATGCCAACTGGCAGAAGCTCAGCCCGGAGGACAAGCACGCGATCCGTGCCGATAACGGGCTGCTGCCGGTGGCCCGACCGAACGTCGCAAGCCCGGAGGACATCGTGGCGGCGCTGACGTCCCGCAACCTCGCCGCCTGGGCAGACCTCACGCGCGGGCTGAAGGCGGGGGCGCAGGCGGCGTTGGATGAGGCGGCCGAGCGGTTGCAGCCCGAGATCCAGCCGATCACCCTCCCGGCGCCCGGCACCTTGGCCGATGCGGCCGCGGTGGAGGCATGGCTTGAGGGCGTGCGCACCACCATCCTCGCCGCCCTCGCCAATGGGCCTGTCCGCCCCCGCTTCTGAGTCGAAAGCCCGACAATGCCCGATCTCTCCCGCGACCTTCGCCGCAGTCTGGAAGCCGCGGTTAAAGCCGCCCGCGCCTCCGCCGAAGCCGGAGCGGCGGATGCGATCCGCCGGCTTGGCGTGGCGGCAGCGGAGTTGCCGGCGCATCTCGAAGCCCGCCGCGCCGAGCGCAAGCGGCTGCGTGCCCACGCTCGCTCGCTCGGCGATAAGCTCGGCACGCAGGAGGTGCGGCGCCTCGCCGAGGCGGCCGCCTATGTGCAGTGGCACCGGCTGCTGTTCGCCCGCTTCCTGCTGGAGCGCGGCTTGCTCCGCGATGAGGCGGGGGTGCCGCTGTCGCTCACCGACTGCCGGGAAGAAGCGGCAATGTCGGGCGGCGATGAATGGTCCGTCGCCAGCGCCCATGCCGCGCGGCTGCTGCCCGGCGTGTTCCCGCCGGACGATCCTGTGGAGCAGCTCACCCTCGCGCCGGAACACGCGAAGGCGCTGCGCGATCATCTGCGCGGGCTGGATGC
This sequence comes from Pseudomonadota bacterium, assembly GCA_021793055.1. Classification (GTDB taxonomy): domain Bacteria; phylum Pseudomonadota; class Alphaproteobacteria; order Ferrovibrionales; family Ferrovibrionaceae; genus JAJYTL01. Next base: position 4,055 of record JAJYTL010000223.1, on the reverse strand, counting down.
GGTTATTTTCCAGGCCGACGACAGCCTGGGCTGGACCTATCAGTTCTGGCGAGCGGCCGAGAAGAAAGCTGTGAACGAGGCGGGAGGAAAAATCGGCGCCGCCGAACTGCCGGCGGTGACGCAGCTCTTCACCGAGCCCTACATGGTCCGCTTCCTGCTGCACAACACGCTCGGCGCCTGGTGGGCCGGCAAGTTGCTGGCTGCCCGGCCCGAATTGGCGCGGGACGCGGCGGACGAGGCTTCCCTCCGCGCGGCCTGCGCGTTGCCGGGGTATGCCTGGGATTATCTCCGCTTCGTCCGCGAGGGCGAGGTGTGGCGCCCGGCGGCGGGCACTTTTCCGGGCTGGCCGGGGCGTGCCGCCGAGATCACGCTGCTCGATCCCTGCTGCGGCAGCGGGCATTTCCTGACCGAGGCGCTGGCGGCGCTCGCCGCCCTGCGCGGCGCGGAGGAGGAGCTATCGCCGGCCGAGGCCGTGGTGGCGGCGCTGCGCGACAATCTGCACGGGCTGGAGATTGACGGGCGCTGCGTGCAGATCGCGGCCTTCGCGTTGGCGCTCACCGCCTGGCGGATCGGCGGGGCGGAATTGAGGCTGCCGACGCCGCATGTCGCCTGGGTCGGGGCGCCGCCGCCCTTGCCGAAATCGGATTTTTGTTCCCTTGCCAATGGCGATGCGGAATTGCGCGAGGGCTTGGCCGCCCTGCATGATCTGTTCGTGCAGGCACCCTTGCTTGGCAGCCTGATCGAGGTCGGCGGCGGCGATCTGCTCGATGCGACCCGGATGGCGCGGGTCGAGGCGCAAATCGGCGCGCTGGTGGAAAAAATGCGCGGCGCGGAGCCGGAACGGGCGGAGGGCGCGCTCGCCGCGCGCGGCATGGCCGATGCCGCCGCGATCCTGGCGCGTCGCTTCGTGGTGCAGGCGACCAATGTGCCCTTCCTCGGCCGCGGCAAGCAGGATGCGGCGCTGGCAACCTGGCTCGCGGCGCGGTTCGAGAGCGCGAAAGCCGATCTGGCGACCGCGATGCTCACGCGGATGCGTGGGCTCGCAGCGCGGGGCGGCACGGTGGCGGCGGTGACGCCGCAAAACTGGCTGTTCCTCGGCAGCTACAAGAAGATGCGGGAGGCGCTGCTGGCGCAGGCATCCTTGGTGCTGGTCGGGGCGCTTGGGCCGCGCTGCTTCGAGACGATCAGCGGCGAGGTGGTGAACGCGGCCCTGGTGGCGCTGACCGAGGCGCGACCGGACGCCAGGACGGTCTTCGCCGGCCTGGACGCGAACGAGGCGCCCGACCCGGCAGGCAAGGCGGCGACGCTGCTCGACGGCGAGGTGTCGATCAAGCCGCAAGCGGAGCAGTGCGCAAATCCTGATAGTCGCTTCGTGCTTGGAGAGCGCTCGGAGCATACGTCATTAATCAGGTTCGCGGACAGTCGATGGGGACTTCGTACCTCCGACTCGCCACGATTGATAGGTATGTTTTGGGAGTTCGATCTTCCTCGCGAAGGATGGCATTTTATCCAATCATCTACAGCGTCAACTGCGGATTTTTCTGGGAAAGAGCGGGTCGTTTACTGGCAGAACGGCAATGGTGTGATTCGCGATCTGGCCGACGTGGGCGCTGCCAGCGTCCAAGGGATGGATGCATGGGGCAAACCCGGAATCACCGTATCTCTGATGAGAGATTTAGCCTGCACCCGATCCGAAGGAGACATCTTCGATAATAACTGTGCAGTGGTCTGGGCTCTAGAGCACGTTTATTATCCAGCGGTATGGTCCTTCTTGTCTTCGCCAGTGTTCAGTAAGGAAGTTCGTAAAATAGACCAAAAAGTGAATCTTACGAACCAGACCCTACTTAAAGTCCCCTTCGACCTCGCCCACTGGCAAAAGGTGGCCGCCGAGAAATACCCGAACGGCCTGCCCGAACCCTATTCCGACGACCCGACGCAATGGCTATTCCACGGCCATCCGCGCTACGCCCAAGCCGGCACAGAACTCCACGTCGCGCTCGCCCGCCTTGCTGGCTATCGCTGGCCGGCGGAGAACGACCCCGAGATGCGCCTCTCGGCCGAAGCCCGCGCCCGCCTCAAAGAGGTCGCCACGCTTCCCGAGGCCGACGCGGACGGGCTGCTCGCCCTGGTCCCCGTGCTCGGCGAACGCCCGCTCGCCGACCGGCTCCGCGCCTGGTGCACCGCCGCCTGGGGTGAGGCCTGGACCGCCGGCACCGAAGCCGCGCTGATCGCGAGCGCCTGCGCGCGCGCGGGGGATAAAAAACCGCCGAAGCAGCTCACACTCGATGCCTGGCTTCGCACCCATGCCGCCCGTCAGCACGCCAAACTGTTCCATGACCGGCCGTTCCTGTGGTGGATCACCGACGGCCGCGCCGACGGTTTTTGCGCCATCGCCCACTACCACCGCCTGACCCGCGCCAATCTCGAACGCCTTGCCTACACAATGCTCGGCGACTGGATCACCCGCCTGGGCGACGACCCGCGCGCCGAGGCCGCGCGCGTGCTGCAAGCCAAGCTCGGCGACATTCTGAAAGGCGAAGCGCCCTACGACATCTTCGTCCGCTGGAAGCCGCTGGAGAAACAGCCGCTCGGCTGGGACCCGGACCTGGATGATGGCGTGCGGCTCAACATCCGCCCCTTCATCGAGGCCAAGGTGCTCGGCTTTGAGCCGAACGTGAAATACACCGTCGATCGCGGCAAGGACGTCGCCTCCGCGCCCTGGTTCAAGGTCTTCAACGGCGAGCGCCGTAACGACCATCACACGACCCTCGAAGAAAAACGCGCTGCCCGCGCGACGCTCGCGGAAAAGCGCGCGGCTCGCGCGGGCAAGGCGTGATCCGCCCTCCGGGGCCGGCGTGCGCTCCGCGCCGATCAGCGCTCCGGCACCAGACGCTGCCGCAGTCCTGCCGGCGACACCACCGGATAGGCGGAGGCCAGCACCGTCAGATCCTTGTCGCCGCTCACCAGAACATCGGCGCGGCTGGCCAGCGCGAGGCGCAGGAACACCACGTCATCGCGGTCGCGGCACGCAAGCGGCAGCTCGGGTGGCGTGTCCGGCAGAAGCGCCGTCTCGGCGAAGGGCAGATACTCGGCCAGCAGGGCGTCGCGCTCCGCGCCATCCAGGCGGAATTTCGGGTAGGCCAGCACGCGCAGCAGTTCGGTCACCGTCTCCCGGCAGACGATGGGCGTCACCGTGCCGTCCGCCCAGGCCCGCCGCAGCCACGCCAGCCGGCGCCCGAAGACCAGGGCGGACAGCACCGTGTTGGTATCGAAGACCACCCGCACCGCGCCGGCCCGGCTCAGGGATGCTTTCGTGCCCAGGCAACGGCGGCGTCGATATCCGCCTCGGTGATGTCAAGCTCGGCCAGCTTCCGGCGCACCGCGTCGGCCCCGCCGATCTTGGCCGGGGTGAGCAGGATGCGGCCGTCCCGCACCTCGACCTCGAAATACGCGGGGGCCGATACGGCGCCGAGCGCTTCCAGGGCGCGCTTGGGGAGGGTGATCTGGTTCTTGGCGGTAAGCTTGGCGAGCATGAGGCAGAAAGTAAGGAAGTAAGGCGCCCGGTGCAAGGGCATCCCGCCCGCCCCTCGGGCGAGGTCGGGCGCTACGCGGCCCGAGGCCGCACCGCCGCCTCGATCTGCGCGCCTTGGTGCGCGATGGCCGCCGACAGATCATAGGCAAGCTGCAGGTTCAGCCAAAGCTGCGGCGTGGTGCCGAAATAGCGCGCAAGCCGTAGCGCCGTGTCGGGCGTAACGGCGCGCGGGTTCTCCGCGGCGATGATCGCGGTGATCCGATTGGGCGGCACGCCCAAGGCACGGGCCAGCGCGTTCGCGCTCAGGCCGAGCGGGATCATGAACTCCTCGCGGAGGATTTCGCCAGGGTGGGTGGTGATGCGGGTCATGGTCGTCCCTGTCAGTGGTAGTCGCAGATTTCGACGTCAACCGGCCCGGCGTCGGTCCAGACAAAGCATATGCGCCATTGATCATTGACGCGGATGCTATGCTGGCCGATCCGGCTGCCCTTCAGAGCCTCCAACCGATTGCCGGGAGGCGCGC
>JAJYTL010000222.1 GCA_021793055.1 Pseudomonadota bacterium | reverse complement strand
GATCTGCTTCGGAAAGGCCTTCGGCTCGATCGGGTCGTTGACGTAGACCGCGCGGGTCTGATTGAACAACTCGTCCATCGCGACATTGCCGGCGCCCGAGGTCGACTGGTAGGTCGAGACCACGACGCGGCGGATCGTCGCATGATCGTGCAGCGGCTTCAGCGCCACCACGAGTTGCGCCGTCGAGCAGTTTGGGTTGGCGATGATGCCGCGCTTGCGATAGCCGGCGATGGCGTCGCCGTTGCATTCCGGCACGATCAGCGGCACGTCCGGGTCCATGCGGAAGCAGCGGCTGTTGTCGATCACGACGGCGCCCTGCTCGGCGGCCTTCGGCCCCCATTCCCGGGCGACCTCGGTGCCGGCGGAAAAGAGCGCAATATCGGTGCCGGTGAAATCGAAGTCCTTGAGCGCCGAGACCTTGAGCCGGCGATCGCCGAAAGCGACCTCCTTGCCGATCGAGGCCGGCGACGCCAGCACGATCACCTCGTCGGCCGGAAATTGACGCTCGTGCAGGATGTTCAGCATCTCCCTGCCGACGTTGCCGGTGGCGCCGACAACCGCTACCCGATAGCCCATTCGTGACCCCTTTTCGATTCTCGCACGCTAAATACTGCGCCCTGGCCCGGCAATCAAGAGGCCCGGCGGCGGCGGATATGCGCCTGAGGATGCGACAAAAGGGCGCGCGCGGCTGCGTCGCGCCCTCTGTGTCGGTGGCCCTCGGCCGACAACGGCCCGCAGGGCCGGCCACCCGCTGGGAGCAGGCGGTTCAACGCCCGATGCCGAAGCAGAGCGGGGCGATGCCAATATGAGCGCCGACCAAGCCCGAGTCAATCCGGCCTTCCCCCTACCGGCACCCAGACCGCGGTGGTAGACTGCGCCTCCGCGCCGTTCCGGCGCCGCGGCGAGCGATCGGGCTCGACGCTAGCGACCACGCCCGCGTCCGGCCGCAGCCGGGCCCCGCCCGCAGGGTTTCATCAGGAGGGTTCAGCGACATGCCAAGGATCGAGTTCTTTTTCGATTGTTCGAGTCCTTGGACCTACCTCGCCTTCCACCGCATCCAGCCCCTCGCGGCCGAGTTCGGCACGCCGATCGAATGGAAGCCGATCCTTGTCGGCGGCGTCTTCAATGCGGTCAACCAGAGCGTCTATCAGAGCCGCGACAATCCGGTTCCCGCCAAGGTCGCCTATACGGAGAAGGATCTGCAGGACTGGGCGCGCCATACCGGGCTTCGCATCATCTGGAAGCCGACGGTCTTTCCAGTCAACAGCGTCAAGGCGATGCGGGGCTGCCTGGTGGCCGGCGAAAAGGGCGCGACCGTGCTCTTCGCCCGCGCCGTCTTCGAAGCCTATTGGGGCGACGACCAGGACATCTCGCAGGACGAAGTGCTGGGCAAGATCTGCGAGCGCGTCGGCATCGATCCCAAGTTCTTCTCCGCCCGCATCAACGAACCGGCGATCAAGGATCAGCTGCGCGCCAACACCGAGGAGCTGATCCGCCGCGGCGGCTTCGGCTCGCCCACCATCTTCATCGGCGACGACATGTATTTCGGCAACGACCGCCTGCCACTGGTGCGCGACGCCCTGGCCAAGAACCAGGGCCGCGCCCTCTGAGCGCGGCCCCGAAAAGGAGAAACCGCCTTTCGGGCGAGACCGCGCGGCACGTCATCGCAACGGCGCACGGACATGCTATTGGGTCGGATCGACCCAATAGCATCGGGCGCTAGGCGGCGAGCCGATCCAGCGCCAGCAGAATCGAATCGCCCATCACGCTGGTCGAGACCCGTGCCGTACCCTTCTGCATGATGTCGGCGGTGCGCAGGCCGTCGGCCAGCACCTTCCGCACGCCCGCCTCGACGAGATCGGCTTCGTCCGCCATGTCAAAGCTGTAGCGCAGCGCCATGGCGAAGCTCAGCATCATCGCGATCGGGTTGGCGATGTCCTGACCGGCGATATCCGGCGCCGAGCCGTGCACCGGCTCATAGAGCGCGCGGCGTCGGCCGCTTTCGTCGGCGTCGCCGAGCGAGGCCGAAGGCAGCATGCCGAGCGAGCCGGTCAGCATCGCCGCCTCGTCAGAGAGGATGTCGCCGAACAGGTTGTCGGTGACGATGACGTCGAACTGCTTCGGGTTGCGCACGAGCTGCATGGCGCAATTGTCGGCGTAGATGTGGTCGAGCCTGACGTCGGGGAATTCCGCGTCATGCAGCTTCTGCACCTCCTCGCGCCAGAGGATGCCGGACTCCATGACGTTCGCCTTCTCGGCCGAGGTGACGTGGCTGTGCCGCTTGCGCGCGAGCTCGAAAGCGACGCGCGCGACGCGGCGGATCTCGGGGGTTGTGTAGACCTGGGTGTTGACGCCGCGGCGGGTGCCGTCCGGCAGCACCGTGATGCCGCGCGGCTCGCCGAAATAGATGCCCCCTGTAAGCTCGCGCAGGATCAGGATGTCGAGGCCCTCGACCACCTCGCGCTTCAGGGTCGAGGCGTCGGCCAGCGCCTCGAAGCAGATCGCCGGCCGCAGATTGGCGAACAGGCCGAGATCCTTGCGCAGGCGCAGGAGACCACGCTCCGGCTTGATCTTGAAATCGAGGTTGTCCCACTTCGGCCCGCCGACCGCGCCAAACAGCACGGCATCGACGGAAAGCGCCTTTTCCAGCGTCGCGTCGGCGAGCGGCACGCCATGGGCGTCGATCGCGGCACCGCCGACCAGATCCTCGGTGATCTCGAAACGGACCGCGCGCCGGCGATCCATCCACTCGATCACCCGCTTCACCTGGCTCATCACCTCGGGTCCGATGCCATCGCCCGGAAGAAGCAACAGAGATTTATTGGCGGCCATGATCCGCAATCCTTTTTCTATATAGCACGCGGGAAAGGCTTAGCGATAAAGCCAGGGCTGCTGGGTGCGCTGCTGGTGCTCGAAACTATCGATCGCCGCCGCCTTCTGCATCGTCTGGCCGATGTCGTCGAGACCGTTCAACAGGCAGTGCTTGCGCAACGGATCGATGTCGAACGCCGTCGTCTTGCCGTCGGGGCCGGTGATTTCCTGGCGTTCCAGGTCGATGGTGAAGGTGGCATTGGCGCCGAACTCGGCCTCGGCCATCAGCCGGTCGACGTCCTCCTTCGGCAGCTTGATCGGCAGGATGCCGTTCTTGAAGCAGTTGTTGTAGAAGATGTCGGCGAAGGACGACGAGATCACGCAGCGGATGCCGAAGTCGAGCAGCGCCCAAGGGGCGTGTTCGCGGCTCGATCCGCAGCCGAAGTTGTCGCCAGCAACGATGATCTTGGCGTTGCGATAGGACGGCTTGTTGAGCACGAAGCTCGGAATCTCGGCGCCATCCAGAGTGTAGCGCATCTCCTCGAAGAGGTGCTTGCCGAGCCCGGTGCGCGCGATGGTCTTGAGGAACTGCTTCGGGATGATCTTGTCGGTGTCGATGTTGACCATCGGCATCGGCGCCGCCGTTCCGGTGAGGGTGGTGAACTTATCCATGGCCGTGAACCTCCGCAGTTCCGATTCTTCCGCCCCCGCGCGCATGGCCGCATCGCCGGCCGGGGGTTTGCCGCGTCGACCGCAGGCCCCAAGGCCCGGCCGACCGCGGATCAAGCTCTAGAGCAGATCGCGCACGTCGGCGAGATGGCCCGCGATCGCCGCCGCCACCGCCATCGCCGGGCTGACGAGATGGGTGCGCCCGCCGCGTCCCTGGCGGCCCTCGAAATTGCGGTTCGAGGTCGAGGCGCAACGCTCGCCCGGCATCAGCTTGTCGGCATTCATCGCGAGACACATCGAGCATCCGGCGTCGCGCCATTCGAAACCGGCCTCGACGAAAATCTTGTCGAGCCCTTCCGCCTCGGCCTGATGCTTCACCAAGCCCGAGCCCGGCACCACCATGGCACCGACGTGGGACGCCACCTTGCGGCCCTTGGCGATCGCCGCGGCGGCGCGCAAGTCCTCGATCCGACTGTTGGTGCAGGAGCCGATGAAGACGCGATCGACGCGAATGTCCTGCAGCCGGGTGCCAGCCGCGAGACCCATGTATTCCAGCGAGCGCTCAAGCGCGGCACGCTTTTGCGCGTCGGGCTCGTCGGCCGGATTGGGCACCGCGCCGGTGATCGGCAGCGTGTCCTGCGGGCTGGTGCCCCAAGTGACATAGGGCACGATCTCGCTGCCGTCGATCTCCACCACCTTGTCGTAAACCGCGCCCGGATCGCTCACTAGGGTCCGCCAATAGGCCACGGCCTGCTCGAAAGCGCCCGCTTTCGGCGCCATCGGCCGGCCCTTGAGATATTCGAACGTGATCTCGTCCGGCGCGATCGACATGTTGCAGACCGTCATGCGGCCTTCCATAGACAGGCCGCGGATCGCCTCGCCGGTGTATTCGATGACATGGCCGGTGCCGCCGGCGGTGCCGATGCGGCCGATCACCGCGAGAATGATGTCCTTCGCCGTGACGCCCGGGCGCAGCTTGCCGGAAATCTCGATCTTGAGGTTCTTCGCGCGCGACTGCACCAACGTCTGGGTAGCGAGCACGTGCTCGACCTCCGAGGTGCCGATGCCGAAAGCCAGGGCACCGAAGGCGCCATGGGTCGCGGTGTGGGAATCGCCGCAGACGATGGTCATGCCGGGCTGGGTCAGCCCCTGCTCCGGCCCCATGACGTGAACGATGCCCTGGCGGATATCGTTCATGTCGAAATAGGGAATGCCGAACTCGGCGCAGTTCCGGGTCAGGGTCTCGACCTGAAGCAGGCTTTCCGGATCGGTGATGCCCTTGTCGCGGTCGGCGGTCGGCACGTTGTGGTCGGCGACGGCGAGCGTCGCGTCCGGGCGGTGCACCCGCCGGCCGGCTGCGCGCAGCCCCTCGAAGGCCTGCGGGCTGGTGACCTCGTGCACCAGATGGCAGTCGATATAAAGCAGCGTGTCGCCGCCCGCCTCGTTCGCCACCTGATGGGAATCCCAAATCTTGTCGTAAAGAGTACGAGGCTTGGACATCTCGACCATTCCTAACGTTAGACGCCGTCGTGTCGCGCCGATTTACGCGCCGGCGGACTCCTTACCGCCGCTGCGGCGCTCGTCGCGTTTCTCGGCGATGCGGGCGGCCTTGCCGCTCAAGCCGCGGAGATAATAGAGCTTGGCGCGGCGAACCGCGCCGCGGCGGACCACGGTGATCGATTCGATGCGCGGCGAATAGAGCGGAAAGATGCGCTCGACGCCCTCGCCGTAGGAAATCTTGCGCACGGTGAACGAGGAATTGAGGCCACGGTTCGAACGCGCGATGCACACGCCCTCGAAGGCCTGGAGCCGCTCGCGGCTGCCCTCGACCACCCGCACGTTGATCTTCAGCGTATCGCCGGGCGCGAAGACCGGGATCGGACGCTTCGCGGTAAGCGCCGCGACCTGCTTGCTTTCGAGTTCGCTAATGATATTCATGACTTCACCTTGATTTTCCCAGGCCCCTGTGCTCCAGGCCCCGGTCTCTGTTCATCCCGCTCTGTTCATCCCTACGGCGCCGATAGCGGCGCCAGAGGTCGGGCCGCCTGCGGCGCGTCAACGTCTCCGCCGCCGCCGTACGCCAGGTCGCTACCTTCGCGTGGTCCCCCTCCAGCAGCACTTGCGGCACCTCGCGGCCCTCCCAGACCCTGGGCCGCGTGTACTGCGGATATTCCAGCAGTCCGGCCGCGAAACTCTCCTCGGCCAGGGATTCCGGCTCGCCG
>JAJYTL010000221.1 GCA_021793055.1 Pseudomonadota bacterium | reverse complement strand
CTCGCCACCGCCGAGATCGTCATCAACAAGGGCAAGGACATGGCGGGCCACGTGCTCGAAGCGGCGCCGGCGGATATCGAGTTCAACGCCGGCGAGTTCCGCATCGTCGGCACCGACCGCAAGATCGCGATCCTGGAATTGGCCCAGATCGCCCGCGATCCGGCGCGCCGCCCGCGCGGTCTCGAAGGCGGCCTCGATGCCGACGCGGCCTTCGCCGTGACCACCGGCACCTATCCGAACGGCTGCCATATCGCCGAGGTCGAGGTGGACGAGGCCACCGGCCGCGTCCAGGTGGTGCGCTACACCGTCGCCGACGACATGGGCCGGGTGATCAACCCGATGATCGTCGAGGGCCAGGTCCATGGCGGCATCGCCCAGGGCATCGGCCAGGCGTTGCTCGAGCACACCGTCTACGACCGCGACGGCCAGCTCGTGAGCGGTTCCTTCACCGACTATTGCATGCCGCGCGCCGACGATCTGCCGTTCTTCACCTTCGAGCTGAACGAGGTGCCGTGCGCAACCAATCCGCTCGGCGTCAAGGGCGCGGGCGAGGCCGGCGCGGTGGGCGCGGCGCCCGCCGTGATCAATGCGCTGCTCGATGCCGTGAAGGATCTCGGCATCCGCCATATCGACATGCCGGCGACCCCGGAACGGGTGTGGCGGGCGATCCGCGCCGCCAAGCCCGGCGCCTGATCGCGCCGCGCCTTGCGGCCGATCAGCCGCGCCGGCGCTCGGTGACGAGAACGCCGAGCGCGGCGAGATCGGCGATCATCGCCTCGTCGTAGCCGGCCTCGCGCAAGATCTCGCGGCTGTCGGCCGCGAACTGCGGCGGCACGCGCGTCACCGCGCCCGGCGTGCGCGAGAGCTTGATCGGGATGCCGGTGCCGCGGTAGCCGTCCTTTTCCACCACCATCTGGCGGCTTTGGGTTTGCGGGTGATCGAGTACGTCCGGCAGTTCGAGAACGGCGCCCGCCGGAACCCCAGCCTTGAGCAGGCGCAGCGCGATTTCCTCGCCGTCGTGCTCGGCCATGCGCGCGGCGAGGATTTCGGTCAATGCCGCCTTGTTGGCGAGCCGCGCCTGGTTGTTGGCGAAGCGCGAATCCTGGGCGACATCGGCGCAGCCGAGCTCGGCGCACAGCCGCAGGAACTGGCGGTCGTTGCCGGCGATGATCACGATATCGCGGCCTTTGGTGCGGAACAGATCGTGCGGCACGATATTGGCGTGGCCGTTGCCCTGGCGCGTCGGCGTCTTACCGCTCATGAACCAGTTGGCGGCATAGGGGTGGAGCAGCGCGACGCCGGTATCGAACAGGGTCACGTCGACTGCCTGGCCGAGGCCCGAGCGCGCGCGCTCGGTCAAGGCCATCAGAATCCCGATCACGACGTGAAAGCCGGTGCCGAGATCGATCACCGGAATGCCGCAGCGCACCGGCCCGCCGCCTGGCGCGCCGTTGACCGAGGTGACGCCGGACCAGGCCTGCACCACCGAATCGTATCCCGGCAAGCCGCCCAATGGGCCGTTTGAACCGAAACCCGTGATGCGACAATGGATCAGCTTCGGAAAGCGCTGCCGCAGCACGGCTTCATAGCCAAGGCCCCAGGCTTCCATCGTCCCGGCCTTGAAATTGTCGACTAGGACGTCGGCGTTTTCGAGCAGGCGGAACAGCACCGCGTGCGCTTCCGGTCGGCTGAGATCGAGCGCGATGCTCCGCTTGTTGCGGTTGACGCCGGTGAAATAGGCGGAGAGCGAATTCCGGAACGGTGGTCCCCAATCGCGCGTCTCGTCGCCCTGCGGTGGCTCGACCTTGATCACTTCGGCGCCGTGATCGGCCAGGATCTGGGTGCCGTAGGGTCCGCCCAAAACGCGGGTCAGGTCGATGACCTTGAGGCCGGCCAGGGCGCCGCCGCCCGCTTGTTCCGCAGTTGCGCCGGGCGCAGAGCTATCGGGGGCGGTGCTCGATGTCATGGCAAGCCTCGTCGGGAATCGCGGTTCAGGCGGGGATGGGGAAGACGCTGGCGGCGAAACGGGGGTAGGTCTCGCCGATGCTCTCGCGGATCGGGCCGCGGATGCGGGCGAGCCGCTCGGCGTCGGGCAGCGGTGTTTGCGGCACCGCCTCCGGCCGGTCGAAGGCGAAACCGGTGTTATCCAGCACCTCCTCTAGGCTATGGCCGGGGTGGATGCTGTCGAGACGGAACCGCCGCCGCGTCTTGTCGAAGCTAAACAGCGCCATGTTGGTGAGCAGGGCATGGGGTCCGCCGGGGCGGTATATCTTGTCCCCGGCGGGACCGGCGGCGCTGATGAAGGAAACCTTATCCACCAATACCCGGCGGCTGTGCTCCTCGCGGAACAGGATGACGCGCGGCACCAGCAGATAAAGATACGCCGAGCCGAAACAGCCCGGCCAACGCACCGCGCTTTGCGGATAACCGCCGACGCCGACAAGGTTGATATTGGCGTGCCCGTCGATCTCGCCGCCGCCGAGGAAGAAGGCGTCGATCCGCCCCTGCGCCGCGCAATCGAACAGCTCGACGCCGCCGTCGGTGAAGAAATTGTTGCGCCGCGAGCCGAGGACGCTGACCCGCATCTCGCCGCCGCTCAGGTTCTGCGCCAGCAACGCGCCGGCGCCCGGAATCGGCGACGACGCGCCGACCGCGACATGGCGGCAGCCTTGCAGAAGTCCGGCGATGACCGAGATCAGCAGCTCCTTCGAATTCGCGCCGGCGACGCTCGGGACGCGCGCGTGCATCTCGCCGGTCATGCCGCGGCGACCTCGGTCTCGCGCAGCCAGTCGTGCAGAATGCGGCGGAATCCGGTCTCGGTTTGAGCCGCCTCGACATAGGCCTTGAGCGCGACTTCGTCAATGTCGTAGGCGCCGGGCATGGCGAGCGGCCAAGCGCCGTGCTCCGCTTCGGCGAGCGCCGTGACATAGAGCGAGGGGATGACGCCGGCGGCGACGACCTCGTCGGCGAGGAGGTTGTCGTCGACGATTTCCTCGACCGTGACCAGGGTTTCCTTCGCGGCGTGGGCCAAGGTCATCAGTTCGCGGTGGTGGCCGATCCAGACATTGCCGAAGCGGTCCGCCTTGAGCGCGTGGAAGAGCACGAAATCCGGCCGGATCGCCGGCAGCACGACGATCGGATCGTCGGCCGCGAAGGGGTTGTCAATCACCTTCCAATCGTCGCGGTGGGTGATGAGATCGCTGCCGAGGATGCCGCGAAGCGGAATGAAGGGGATGCCTTTTTCCGCCGCCTGGAAGGCGGCGTGGATGGCCGGGCAAGTGGCGTCCTTGAGCCGGATCGCGCCTTGGCGCACGGCCTCAACGAAGCGCGGCGCGGCGCCGAATTCGCCCAAGGTGACGGCCGCGGTCTCGAGCGTGCGGATGGCGCCGGCGCCGATCAGAAGATCGGTCTGCACGCCGCCGACCGGCAGGCAGACGAGATGAAGGTCCTTGATGCCGCGGTGGAGCAGGGCGCGCGTCGCGGTCATGGCGACGCCGGCGTAATCCGCCGGCACGGCGAGAAGCGCGCCGTCCGGGATGCGCTGGGTGAGCGCGGCAATCGTGGTGAGGGGGCTTTGTGGCACCGTTTCCTCCTCGCGTCTTGGACTCGCGTTTCCGGCCGATCTGGCGTGATCGGCTCTTTAATTACCCCAAGCCTGCCCCGGCGGCGGCGGAAAGGCAAGCCGGCGATGGCGTTGGAGGGGGCGCGCGGACAAAATCTTGTCCGTGCGCTAGAAGACGCCGCCGCGCCGCGGCACTCCGGCTTCGTCCAGTTCCGGGCCGAGCTTACCCATGAGCCAAAGGCCGTACATGCGGAAATCTGCAATCAGCGACCACAGCGGGTGGCTGAAGGTGGCGGGCCGGTTGCGCTCGATCAGGCTATGGCTGATCCAGGCCGGGGCGTAGCCGGCCACCGCGACGGCGAGAAAGAGCCACGGGCTGCGCAGGCTGAGGGCGGCGATCAAGGTCAGGAGGGCGAGCGTCGAGCCGCCATAGTGAAAGGCGCGAGTCAGGGACTTGCCGTGCTCGCGCAGGTAATAGGGCCAGAAGTCCTCGAACGTCGCGATGCGGTTGCTTGTCATGGCGCCAACTCCTGCCGGCTCGGGATCGGTTGACGTTGACGTAAACGTAAAGTATTATCGGCCTCGTCATGAGCGCGGAGAAGCCGGTGGCCGAGACCTTCACCATCACCGATCTGGCGGGCGAGTTCAAGGTCACCCCCCGAACCATCCGCTTCTATGAAGACAAGGATCTGCTGGCGCCGCAGCGGAACGGGATGAACCGCGTCTACACGCGGCGCGACCGCGCTCGGCTCAAGCTCATCCTGCGCGGCCGTCGGCTCGGCTTCAGCCTGGCCGACCTCAAGGAAATGCTCGATCTCTACGATCTTGGCGATGGCCAGGTCGAACAGCGGCGGGTGCTTCTGAAGCGGGCGCGCAAGCAACTCGCCGAACTCGAAGCGCAGCGGCGCGACATCAACGACACGATCCGCGACCTCAAGGGCGTGATCGATCACGTCGCGGAATCGCTCCGCGCGCAGGGCATCAACGAACAGGCGGCCTGAACCAAAGCCGCGTCAGGAAAGGATCGACCATGACGGAAGTGGTGATCGCGGGTTTCGCCCGCTCTCCCTTCACCCCGGCCCGCAAGGGCGCGCTCGCCAAGGTGCGCCCGGACGATCTCGTGGCCCAGGTGATCAAGGGCCTGGTGGCGAAAACCGGCGTCGCGCCCGACGAGATCGAGGATCTGATCGTCGGCTGCGCCTTTCCCGAAGGAGAGCAGGGCTTGAACATGGCCCGCATGGTGGTGTTTCTCGCCGGCTTGCCGATCCCGGTCGCGGGCACCACGGTGAACCGCTTCTGCGGCTCCTCGATGCAATCGATCCACATGGCGGCGGGCGCCATCCGCATGGGCGCGGGCGAGGCCTTCATCTGCGCCGGCGTCGAGAGCATGACCCGCATCCCCATGGGCGGCTTCAATCCGGCACCGAACCCGAAGCTCGCGGCGGAATTCCCGCAGGCCTATATCTCGATGGGCATCACGGCGGAGAATCTCGCCAAGAAGTACGACATCGACCGCAAGCGCCAGCAGGAATTCGCGGTGCAAAGCCACGTCAAGGCCGCCGCCGCGCAAGCCGCCGGCAAGTTCGCGGACGAGATTGTCCCGATCGTCGAGGGTAACGCACGCATCGAGCAGGACGGCAGCATCCGCGCCGATACCACCCAGGAGGTGCTGGATGGGTTGCAGCCGGCCTTCGACCAGAACGGCACGGTGACAGCCGGCACCTCTTCGCCGCTGACCGACGGCGCCGCCGCCGTCCTGGTCTGTTCCGAGGCCTATGCCGACCGCCACAAGCTGAACAAGCTCGCCCGCATCCGCGCCATTTCGGTCGCCGGCGTGCCGCCCGAGATCATGGGCATCGGCCCGGTGGCGGCGACGGAAAAGGTGTTAAAGCGGGGCGGCCTGACGCTCGACCAGATCGACCTGATCGAAATCAACGAGGCTTTCGCGGCTCAGTCCGAGGCCTGCATGGTCGCCGCCAAGATGCCGCGCGAGAAGATCAATCTCGATGGCGGCGCGATCGCCCTCGGCCACCCGCTGGGTGCGAGCGGCGCCCGCATCACCGGCAAGGCGGCGCAGCTTCTGAAACGCGAGGGCAAGCGTTACGGCCTCGCCACCATGTGCATCGGCGGCGGAAAGGGCATCGCAACACTGCT
>JAJYTL010000220.1 GCA_021793055.1 Pseudomonadota bacterium | reverse complement strand
AGCGTCTGACACCTAGCTCACTTGGATTTGTTCTAAAAACTGCACCTCTGGTGCGTCAGGTGTGGTGAGAAAAAAGAGCAAAAAATGCGTCAGACAGACTGTCTGACGGCAGGTCTGACGCTCTGTCCGACGGCTGTCAGACATGCCGTCCGACATCCTCCCCCTCAAGTCGGACAGGAGTGAGACGATCACACTTCTCTGTCGGACGGCGAAGCCCAGGTGGTCCGACGCTTAGTCCGGCCATTTTAGCGGTAAGCAGAATGCCACACTACCGGAGCTTCGGGACGGCTTCTTGAAGGCTGTCAGAAATCTGCGTACACTTCTGAGAGGAGAATGGCCATGCAACGTTTGACTGAACAGATTCTGGCGCATTCGGAAGGGCTACCCGAAGGGACCCCCGTGGCGGCTAAGAGATTGCTCCACCTCGGTAATCGAGCCGCGGTGGACCAGGCTCTCTCGCGTCTGACTGAGCGCGGCCAACTGATCCGCGCGGGCCGCGGCGTCTATCTCCGTCCCATCACGAGCCGGTTCGGCACTCGGGCTCCATCCGTCGAGCAAGCGGTCGAGGCACTCGCTACTCAGCGGGGCGAGGTCATCGTCTCGAACGGTGTGGCCGCTGCAAACGCCCTCGGTTTGACGACGCAGGTGCCTATCCGGTCGGTCTATCTGACTTCGGGGCGCAGCCGGACAATGAACTTCGGTAAGCAAGTCATTGAGCTGCGGCATGCGCCGCGCTGGCAATTGACTTTGGCCAATCGGCCAGCGGGCGAAGCGGTCCGGGCACTGGCCTGGCTCGGCCCGGAGAAGGCCGAGGAGGCGCTCAAGACGCTGAAACGAAAAATGCCGGCGGGCGCATTCGGTGAGTTGGTGGCCGTCGCGCCGCAGCTTCCGACTTGGCTCGCCCGAAGCGTGGGCAAGACCGCCTATGGCTGATGTCTTCCTCCGCTTTTCGGCCAAGGATCGTCGCGACGCCCTCGGTGTCGCGGCCGATCTATCGGGGCGACCCGCGCACCTTCTGGAGAAGGATGTGTGGGTGGTCTGGGCGCTTGCCGCCCTCTACGGATCACCCCTCGGCGAGCACTTGGTGTTCAAGGGTGGCACGTCGTTGTCGAAAGCCTATAGGGTCATCCGAAGATTCTCTGAAGACGTCGACCTCACCTACGACATCCGCCAGATCGCGCCGGACCTTGTGGATACCGATGGCGAAGCGTTGCCGAAGACGCGCAGCGAGGAGAAACGGTGGTCGGGCGAGGTCCGCCGGCGTCTGCCGGAATGGGTCGCCGGGACCGCGCAGCCCGTCATCGCAAGCGCGTTGGCTGCCGAAGGTCTGGCGGCGACGATCCGTGCCGAGGGTGAGAAGCTGTTCGTTGACTATGAAGCGGCGGCGACCGGTTCGGGCTACGTCGCGCCGAGCGTGACGCTCGAGTTCGGCGCCCGCTCGACGGGCGAGCCGGCGAGTTTGCGCGATGTCGCCTGCGACGCGTCCGGTCTGATCAAGGGGGTGGAGTTTCCGACGGCTCGGCCCCGCGTGATGCACGCCGAGCGGACGTTTTGGGAGAAGGCGACCGCCATTCATGTCTTCTGTCTGCAGGAACGGCTGCGCGGCGATCGCTTCGCCCGCCACTGGCACGATGTCGCCAAGCTCGACGAAGCCGGTCTCGCCGTCGCGGCCTTTGCAGATCGCGACCTCGCCCAGGCCGTTGCACGGCACAAGGGAATGTTCTTCGCTGAAAAGGCCGCCGATCGCAGTCCTATCGATTACGCGGCTGCGGTCAGCGGTGGCTTGCGCCTTGTGCCCGCTGGCGCCTTCCTGAAAGCCTTGAAAGAAGACTATGCCCGTATGGTCGAGGACGGGCTGTTGTTGGAAGATGCCGAGCCCTTCGAGACGCTCATGGCGCGATGCGCCGATATCGCCGCGCGGGCCAACCGCGCGAGCGCATAGAAGGGGGAAAGATGCTGAACCGGGGGTCGGAATGGCGGAGGTGGGAGCCGCATATTCATGCGCCGGGCACGGTGATGAACAACCAGTTTAGCGGCCCCACTGCGTGGCATGATTACCTGACCGCCATTGAGCAGGCCACACCGGTCATCGAGGCCATCGCGGTCACTGATTACTACGTGACCGACACCTACGAAGAAGTGCTGAGGCAGAAGGCGGCCGGGCGGCTGCCCACTGCCAAGCTGATCTTTCCGAATGTGGAGCTGAGGCTCGACGTCGCGACCACCAAGGGCGGCTTCGTCAATCTCCACCTGCTCGTCAGTCCGGAGGAACCTGAGCATGTCGAAGAGTTGCGGCGCCTGCTGTCGCGTCTACAGTTCAACGTCATGCAGGATCGCTTCGACTGCACCCGGGCGGATCTCATCCGACTGGGCAAGAAGGCCGATCCGAGCATCACCGATGACCGTGCCGCGCTGAGCCATGGGGCCAACCAAGTCAAGGTCAATTTCCAGCAATTCCGCGATGTTCTCAACGGAAGCGGGTGGGCGAAGAAGAACATCCTGATCGCGGTGGCAGGCGGTGCGACCGACGGCACGTCGGGCGTGCGGGAGGCCGCGGATCAGACCATCCGGCGCGAAATCGAAGGCTTCGCCCATGTAATCTTCGCCGGCAGCCCGGCACAACGGGAGTTCTGGCTGGGTCAAAGGGACCTCAGCCCTGGCGAAATCCGGGCCCGATACGGAGGGCTGAAGCCCTGCCTGCACGGGAGCGACGCGCACAATCTCAATGACGTGGCGTCGCCATTTGGGGACCGCTTCTCCTGGATCAAAGGCGGGCTGGAATTTGATTCCTTGCGGCAGGCGTGCATCGACCCGGGCGGCCGCGCGCATGTCGGTGCCGAGCCCCCGGCCTCGGCGACGCCCTCGCAGGTGATCTCAGAAGTCGAGATCCTTGGCGCCCCTTGGATGAGGACACCGGTTATTCCACTCAATCCGGGACTGGTCGCCATCATCGGTGCGCGCGGTTCGGGGAAGACTGCGCTCGCCGATATGATAGCGGCAGGATGTGATTCCATCTCGGACGAGGCGTGGAAAGCTGACGAGTGGGCCAACCCATCCTTTCTCGTTCGGGCTCGTCCCCTTGTAGGCCAAGGGAAGGTCAAGGTGAGCTGGGCGTCGGGAGAGCCCAGCGTGCGCGCCCTCAACGGCTCGGACGCGGACGAGCCGTTCAGCTATGAGCGCGTCCGTTATCTGTCGCAGCAGTTCGTCGAGGAACTCTGCTCGTCGAGTGGCCTGACCGACGGCCTGCTGCGCGAGATCGAACGTGTGATCTTCGAGGCGCACCCCGATCTCGCACGGGAGGGCACATTGGACTTTGCCGAATTGCTGGAGCATCGCGCATCGCGCCATCGCCTGGCGTGTGGTCGCGAGGCCGAAGCCGTCTCGCAGATCTCAGAGCGTATTGGCACGGAGCTCGAAAAGGAAAAACTCATCGCGACCTATGAGGCGCAGGTCGCACAGAAGAAGAAGCTGGTCGACGCCTATACAGCCGACCGTGCGAAACTCGTCTCGGCCGGCAACGAAAAGAGGGCTCAGCGACATACCGAGCTGGCCGGCGCCGCCAACCAAGTGAGGACAATGCTGCGGCAGTTTGCCGGCCAACGACAAACCTTTCTAGCGTTGCAGGACGAGGTGAAGGACCTCCGGCGCAACCAGGCCCCTGAGGCGCTGAGACAGGCCCAGGCGCGGCACACGCACAGCGGGATGTCAGCGGAGCAATGGGCCGCTTTCCTGTTGGACTACAAGGGACCAGTCGACAATGATCTCACTGGCTATGTGAAATGGGTCGACGGGGAGATCGCCAAACTCAAGGGGACGACGCCGGCTGCGGGTGATCTAAACACGCCGTACTTCAGGGACGACACGGACCTCGGCACGCTGTCGCAGGCCGTGCTTGAGGCAGAAATGGCCCGTCTGGAGAAGCTGGTCAGCGCCGACAAGGAGACGCAACGCCGATACAACGCGCTTTCGGGCAGCATCGCGACGGAGACTGCGGCGCTGCAAACGCTGACCGAGAAGCTGAACGACGCCAAGGGCGCCAAGGATCGCGCACGCGAGCTGCAGACGCAGCGCGAGGAGGCCTACGGCGGGGCCTTTGTTGCGCTCGTCGCGGAGCAATCGGTGCTGGAGGAACTCTACGCGCCGCTGATGGCGCGGCTCGCCGCCGCATCTGGCACGTTGAAGAAACTCTCCTTCTCGGTTGCCCGCATCGCCAATGTCGAGCAATGGGCGTCTGCGGCCGAGGACGGACTGATCGACCTCAGGAAGGCCGGCGCGTTCCGGGGCAAAGGCACGCTGTTGCAGAAGGCGAATGAGATACTCAAGGGGGCATGGGAGACCGGGGATTCGGCCGCTGTCATCGCCGCAATGGCAGAGTTTCGGCGGCTTTATCAGAAGGACTTGCTGGACCACTCCCCGGTCGCGCACACGGATCAGGCGGAGTTCCGCGTCTGGTCGAAGCGCTTCGCCCAATGGCTTTTCAGCACCGATCACATCACGATCCGCTATGGCATCGACTATGACGGCGTCGACATCCACAAGCTGTCGCCCGGCACGCGCGGCATCGTTCTCTTGCTCCTCTATCTGGCGCTGGACGACGGTGACAACCGGCCGCTGCTGATCGACCAGCCTGAGGAGAATCTCGACCCGAAGTCGGTCTTTGACGAGTTGGTCAACCTGTTCATCGAGGCCAAGTCGCACCGCCAGGTGATTATGGTCACGCACAATGCGAACCTCGTAATCAACACCGACGCAGATCAGATCATCATCGCTGAAGCTGGACCGCATCCGCAGGGCGCGCTGCCGCCAATCACATACCGGTCGGGCGGCCTCGAGAACGCAGAGATCAGGAAAGCGGTTTGCGACATCCTCGAGGGCGGCGAAGGCGCCTTCCAGGAACGTGCGCGGAGATTGCGGGTGAGATTGGAGCGCTAAAGGTCGCACGAAAACAGATTTTTTTGGGGGAGGGGGGTGCGTATCTCACGTATAAGAATAAGCAATTTCGCCAACTTTTCGGAGATTGATGTTCAAACCGGTGACAGCATCGTGATGGTCGGGGAGAACAAGGTCCAAATCACCCTGAATGGCCGCGGCCCCCGGCGGGATAAAACGCCTCTCTTATCCTCCGATAACGAAAGACGTAACAACCGGAGGTGCAAAAGTTAGGCATGATTCGCGTGATCGATGAATCTGGCGAAGATTACCTATTTTCCGGTGTTCCTTTTCATCCCCATAGAACTTCCTCATGATGCCGCCGTTGCTGTTCACCGCCTGGTAGGCTGATTTCCCAGAGGTTGTCTTTTTAACAACAGGTACACATCAAGGCCGCGAAGCGCCTGGCTTGGCATGCTCCAACGCCTTCCATCACCGTCTTCTGCCAGGGGTGTGCGTGGCTGGAGATGCTTGGTGGGTAGGTTCCCGTGGGTGAGCGGGTCGCAGAATCTCCGGCACGATGACGGGCAGGCTCGGGCCGGGTTCCAGGCCCATGCCCCGGCGCCGGTCATCGATGCGTTGCGGAAATTGCTGCGCGGCGAGATCTAGGACGTCGTTCCAGTCGCCCTCGATACGGGGCGTGCGAATTTCCACGGCCATTTCCTTGCGCGTGAGTTGCATGCGGTGTTGCAGCCGCCCGGCAGCCTCCAGGCCGGCGGGGTCCGGATCTGCGAAAACCATCAGCCTGCTGCAGCTCTGTGGCGGCGTATAACCACCCAGAATGCGGTCCGGGCGATCGTCGA
>JAJYTL010000219.1 GCA_021793055.1 Pseudomonadota bacterium | reverse complement strand
ACGCGAGGCGATGGCCGCCGCCTATAAGCGTTGTACATCTTGCGGCTGCGGCGGCGCCGTTCGGCGCCGCGGCGAATCGGCCCCGGCCTTGCCCATCCGCCGGAGGCGTGGTTTACTTCTTCCGCGTATTTTCCGCCGTCTTTGAGCACGGCGGCGAGGGCCGGCGCAGAGCGGCGCGGTGCCTCATGGGAGGCCGCTGCCGCTGGCGCGGCACCGGTTTTAACCAGCAAAATTCCGAGGCGCGTTGTTCAGCCGCGCCGGGGGAGCAATGGCGCAAGGTCCGCGGATTTACAATCTCTTCCCGCCGCTGGTCGGACCCGTGGCTTCGTGGGCCGAACATCTCGAGCGCATCGCCGAGATGGGATTCGATTGGGTGTTTGTGAACCCGTTCCATTATCCAGGCTTCTCCGGCAGCCTTTACGCGGTCAAGGATTATTACCGCCTCAACCCCTTGTTCCGCGGCGAGTCGCAATTGGGCGACGACGCGCTCCTTGCCGCCTTCGTCGCCGAGGCCCGCGATCACGGCCTGTCGGTGATGATGGATTTCGTGATCAACCACACGGCCAAGGACAGCGTTCTCGCCGCGCGCCACCCGCACTGGTTCGCCCATGCGGCGGACGGCGGCCTGCTGTCGCCCCGGGCGGTCGACCCGGACGATCCCGAGAAGGTTACGGTTTGGGGCGATCTCGCCGAGATCGATTACGCCGACCGGTCGGCCCGCGCCGAGATCGTCGCCTATTGGCAGGACCTCGCCCGCCATTACGCCGCGCTTGGCATCCGCGGATTCCGGGGCGATGCCGCCTATAAAGTGCCCGCCGCCGTTTGGCGCGAGGTCGTCGCCGCCGTGCGGGCCGAACGGCCCGACGCGGTCTTTTTCGCCGAGACCCTCGGCTGCCGTCCCGAGGAAGTGACGGCGCTGCACGACGCCGGCTTCGACTTCATCTTCAACAGCTCGAAATGGTGGGACTTCAAGGCGCCGTGGCTGATCGAACAATACGAGACGTTCCGCCACATCGCGCCATCCATCGCCTTTCCCGAAAGCCACGACACCGCGCGCCTCGCGGCCGAGCTCGCGGAAGGCGGCATCACCGAACCGGCCGCCGTCGAGGCGATCTATCGTCAGCGCTATCTCTTCGCCGCCGTCTTCTCGACCGGCCTCCTGATGCCGATCGGCTACGAGTTCGGCTTTCGCCGCCGGCTCGACGTGGTGCGGACCCGGACCACCGATTGGGAAGCGGCGCAATTCGACTTGAGCGGTTTTATCACCGAGGTCAACCGCATGAAGGCCGCCTTACCGGCGCTGAACGAGGAAGGTCCGCAAACCTGGTCCCTGCCCGATGGCGGCGACCGCCCGCTCGCGCTGCTGCGGCGCGGCGACGACGGCGATTGGGCGCTTGCCGTCATCAATCCGGACCCGGGGCACGGCCACACCCTTGCAGCCGATAAGCTGATCGCCCTCGGCGCGACGCCGCCCGCCATCGAACGGACCCCGGAAAACCCGCCGGGCCGGCTCGCGCCGCATGCACGGCTTCGTCTCGAAGCCTCCGAGTTGCGTGTCTTCACCGGCACACCGGCGCCGGTGGGTACCGCAAAAGCCTTCACGCGGCGTGACGTGACCGGCCTCGCGGCCGAAACCCGCACCGCACGGATCATCATTCAGAGTGTCGCTCCGGAACTCGATTGCGGCCGCTACGCAGTCAAGCGCGAGGTCGGCGATCTTTTGCGGGTCTCGGCGGAAATCTTTCGCGAAGGCCACGACAAGATTCGCGCCGTTCTGCAGCACCGCCGGGCCGACGGCGCCGTCGAAAGCCGCGCCATAAACCTCTGGCACGAGACGCCGATGACCTTGGTCGAACCCGGCCTCGATCTCTGGCAGTCAGACCTGCGGCTCGAGGAAAACGCGCGCTACCTCTATACCATCGAGGCCTGGCCCGACGATTACGAGACGTGGCGCGACGAAATCGAAAAGAAGCTGGCGGCGGACCAAGAGATTGCCCTGGAACTCTTGGAGGGCCGCGCGATCGTCGCGGCGATTCTCGCCCGCGCCGACCCCGGCGCGACCAGCCGCCTGCATCGCGCCCTCGACGACGTCGATCGCGCCGAGACCGCGGCAGAGCGCGCCGCAGCCCTGACCGCACCGGCGATCCGTTCCCTCGCCGGCCAATTCCCCGACCGCAGCCGCGCCGTCCGCTACGCCCACGAACTCGAAGCGGTGGTGGATCGGCCGCGTGCCCGCTTCGCCGCCTGGTATGAGATGTTTCCCCGCTCACAAGGAACCGACCCGACGCGTAGCGCGACGTTCGCCGATTGCATCGCGCGGCTCGATGATATCCGGGAAATGGGCTTCGACGTCGTCTACCTGGTACCGATCCACCCGATTGGCCGCACCCACCGCAAGGGCCCGAACAATACGCTGGTCGCCGGCGAGCACGATCCCGGCAGCCCCTATGCCATCGGCGCGGCCGAAGGCGGCCACGACGTCATCCATCCGGAACTCGGCACGGTGGCGGATTTCCGTCGTTTCGTCGATGCCGCGACGACGCGAGGCATGGAAGTCGCAATGGACCTCGCCGTGCAATGCTCGCCGGACCACCCCTGGCTCAAAGCGCATCCCGAGTGGTTTCAGTACCGCCCTAACGGCTCGATCAAGCATGCCGAGAACCCGCCGAAAAAGTATCAGGACATCGTCAATTTCAATTTCGACGGCGCGGATCGCGACGCGTTGTGGCAGGCCTTGCGCGACATCGTGCTGTTCTGGATCGCGCAGGGCGTTCGCATCTTCCGCGTCGACAACCCTCACACCAAACCTTTCCCGTTCTGGGAATGGCTGATCCGCGATATCCAATGCCGCCACCCCGAGACGATCTTCCTCGCCGAGGCCTTCACCCGCCCGACGGTCCTGAAAATGCTGGCCAAGATCGGCTTCAGCCAGTCCTACACCTATTTCACCTGGCGGAATTTCAAGAGCGATCTGACGGAATATCTAAGCGAGCTCACGAACGGCGACACGGCGGAATATCTCCGTCCCAACTTCTTCACCAACACGCCCGACATCCTGCCGCCCTTCCTTCAAACCGGCCGGCGGCCCGCCTTCATGATCCGGCTCGTGCTCGCCGCAACCCTGTCCGGCGTCTACGGCATCTACAACGGCTTCGAGCTCTGCGAGGCGACCGCAATCCCCGGCACCGAGGAATATCGCGATTCCGAGAAGTACCAATACAAGGTCTGGGATTGGGATCGGCCCGGCAACATCAAGGCCTATATCGCCGCCGTCAACCGCATCCGGCGCGACAATCCGGCGCTGCATCATTTCAAGAACCTCCGCTTCTATCGCGCCGAGGGCGACAACATCCTGTTCTACGGCAAGCGCGTTCCGGAGAGCGACCGACCGGCGCGCGACAGCATGCTCCTGATCGCCGTCAATCTCGATCCCTATGAGGCGCACCAAGCCGCGATCGAAGTCCCGCTCGATGACATCGGCATCGCTGCCGACGCGCCCTACGAAGTCGAGGAACTGCTTTCCGGCCGCCGCCATCTCTGGCGTGGCCCACATCAGAAGCTCCACCTCGACCCCGAAACCAACCCGGCCGCGATTCTTCGGCTCACGGCGGCCGAGCGGGTCCCCTATCGCGAACCGTGTTTCTAGGCAGCCGTCCATGACCGACTCCCCCCTTCCCCATGCCGTTGCGGAAGCGACCGCGACCGACGCCGAAGCCGCGGCAGCGGCGGCCGAGCCCGCGCCCACGCCGTGGTACGTGGACGCGGTGATCTACGAGGTCCACGTCAAGGCGTTCTTCGATTCCAACAATGACGGCGTCGGCGATTTCGCCGGCCTGTTGCAGAAGCTCGACTATCTTCAGGACCTCGGCGTCACCGCGATCTGGCTGCTGCCCTTCTACCCCTCGCCGCTGCGCGACGACGGCTACGATATCTCCGATTATCGCGACATCCATCCAAGTTACGGCACGATGCGAGACTTCCGCGCCTTCGTGCGCGAGGCGCATCGCCGGGGCTTGCGGGTCATCACCGAATTGGTGATCAACCACACCTCCGATCAGCACCGCTGGTTCAAGCGCGCGCGCGCCGCAAAGCCGAGTTCGGCCTTCCGCGATTTCTATGTCTGGAGCGATACCGACCAGAAATACCTCGATACTCGCGTTATCTTCGTCGACGCGGAGAAATCCAACTGGTCCTGGGACCCGGAAGCTCATGCCTATTTCTGGCACCGCTTCTATTCGCACCAGCCGGACCTCAATTACGATAATCCGCGTGTCCTGAAGGCCATACTCTCGGTGATGAAATACTGGTTCGATATGGGCGTCGACGGGCTGCGGCTCGATGCCATTCCCTATCTTGTCGAACGTGACGGCACCACCAGCGAAAACCTGCCCGAAACTCATCGCATCGTGCGCCGGATCCGCGCCCATCTCGACGCCCATTATCCCGACCGCATGCTGCTGGCCGAGGCCAACCAGTGGCCGGAGGACGTGCGGCCCTATTTCGGCGACGGCGACGAATGCCACATGGCCTATCACTTTCCGCTAATGCCCCGCATCTACATGGCGCTGGCGCAGGAAGACCGCCATCCGATCACCGACATCATGCGCCAAACCCCCGATCTGCCGCCGGGCTGCCAATGGGCGATCTTTCTCCGCAATCACGACGAGCTCACGCTCGAAATGGTCACCGACCGCGAGCGCGATTATCTCTGGAGCTATTACGCCGGCGACGCGCGTGCCCGGCTCAACCTCGGCATCCGCCGCCGCCTCGCGCCGTTGCTCGAAAACGACCGGCGCAAGATCGAGCTTTTGAACAGCCTGCTGTTTTCCATGCCGGGGACCCCGATCATCTATTACGGCGACGAGATAGGCATGGGCGACAACATCTTTCTCGGCGACCGCGACGGCGTGCGGACGCCCATGCAATGGGGACCGGACCGTAACGCCGGCTTTTCCCGGACCGACCCGCAGCAACTCTTCCTGCCGCCGATTACCGATCCGCTCTATGGTTTCGAAGCGGTCAACGTCGAGGCACAGAATCGCAGCCCGGCGTCTCTGCTCAACTGGATGAAGCGCCTGATCGCCGTGCGCCGCGCCCATCCCGCCTTCGCCCGTGGCCGCATGACCTTCCTCTATCCCGGCAACCGCAAGGTCCTTGCCCATGTGCGCGAGGATGGCGACGACACGGTGCTTTGCATCGCCAATCTGTCGCGCGCCTCGCAGCCGGTCGAGCTCGACCTCTCGGCATACCGCGGCCGCGTTCCCGTTGAGCTTCTGGGGCGGAGCGTGTTTCCGCCGACTGGCGATCTGCCCTATTTTATTACCCTGCCCGGCCACGGCTTCTATTGGTTTTTGCTCACCGACGAAGCCAGCGCGCCGAGTTGGCACGAACCCCACCCGGCCCCGCCGCCCGACCTCACCACGCTGGTCCTGCCGCAAGGCTGGGCCAGCCTCTTCCCCGTCGCTGCCGAGCCGCATCGTTGGTTCGAAGGCCGCGTGCTCCCGAGCTATATCGCCGAGCGGCGCTGGTTCGCTGGCCAGGGCGGTGGAATCGCCAAGGCGACCTTGACTCCGCTGGCCGAATTCCCGTCCGGCTCGGATAGCGGCCTCTGGGCGGAAGTCGCGACGCAATCGAAGAGCGACAGCCAGCCGCAGCGCTATTCGCTGCCGCTCTGCATCCGCTGGGAAGACGGCGTGGAGGGCAGCGCTACGCTTTCGGCCAGTCAAATGCTAGCCAGCGCCCGGCGCGGCGCAAGGCCCGGCCTTCTGCTCGACGCCATGGGCTCCGATGGCTTCGTGCGCGAAGCGGTGCACGCCATTCGCG
>JAJYTL010000218.1 GCA_021793055.1 Pseudomonadota bacterium | reverse complement strand
TTTTCCAAGGATGCGCAGGGCGAAAGTGCACATGTGTGATTAGGCGTGGAATAAGGACCCCGTTTTCGGGGTGATCGGCGCCGAAAAGGGGCTCTGACGCACTTTTGATGATGTGGACATCAAGCGAAGCCGATCACGCGAGCCTGAAGTAGATCAAGTTTTCCGCGCCCATACATCTGGCGTTTCACGAGTTTGAGCTTGGTAATCTGACCTTCGGTCTGACCGTTGGACCAAGGCATTGTGATTGCGGCATTGACGGCAGCTTGATCTTTGATGACACCGTTGGCGAACGATGCGACCAAGCTCGATTTTGCGCGCTCCAGCCAGAGATCGAAGTCGGCGAGAGATTTTTGCCGGACCATAGTCTGGAATGCCGCAATGATTTCGCGCGCATTGACAAGCGGCGGCACGCCGTTCTCGATGGCGGCGACGGTTATGGTTTCGGCCTTGGAAAGAGCATCGCGGCCAATGGTCATAAGCCGTGCGATGGTGCGGGCCGAGGGAGTGCGGGTCAGCGCGCCATCGGCCTTCTCCGCTCGGCGCCGGCGCGTCGCCCACTCGCTGACGACCCGAAGACAGCCGCGGAAACCATGGTTCCGGAGGCGGCGCCATAGCTCTGAGGCATTGCGGTGACCGGCTGCCCATTGTTGGTCGAGCCACTGCAAATGGACGTCGAGTGAACTCTCTCGCGTGCGGAACACGTCGGAGCGTTGGCCGCGTAGCACCCTGCGGACAAGGCCACGGCTGTGGCCGGTATGGCGCACAATTTCCTTGATGCTCATCCCTTCCTGGGCCATCCGTAGGATCACGGCGTTGGCCTCTTCCCGGCGCCGATAGCCCTCGTATTGAAGGCGCTCGGCAGCGGTGAGGAGTTTCGGATCAATGGTCGCGGCGCCGATGGCGGCTCGAATGTTCCGCATCGACTTCCTCACCGCGTCCAGAAACGCGTGGCTGGAATTTTCCATTAAGTGCCAGCGGTCTGCGACCTGCTTGGCATGAGGCAACGCCTTCGCTGCTGCCAGAGCATATCCGCCACCACGGTCGCGCGCCACTATCTCGATCTGGGACTGGTCGGAAAGCCAGGCCTCCGCAGTGGCTGGCTCGCGATCTGGCAATAACGCGATAGTCTTGCGCCGTTCAAGGTCGCAGATAATCGTCCCATAGCGCTGATTGCGCCGCCACGCCCAATCGTCGATCCCAATCACGGTCGGCGGGATCATGCGTGGATTTCCACGCCTCCGCACGACGCGGAGCAAGGTATCGTTGCTTACCGGAAGCATCAGCCGACGTGCGAAACTCGCCCCGGGTCTGCCTCCAAGAGCAAGCGCCAGATGATGAACGAGGTGCTCGAGCCGGGATGTACGCCGCGCCCAGGGCGCTAGCGTGTCATCGCCAAAGCGCTCCGTGAAGATACGACGGTGGCAGAGAACCGCGTCACAATGAAACCGTCGCACCTGCGCAATCAGCTGTACGCGCCTCCCAGCCACGGGTAAATCGGTCAGTTTCCGTCGATACCGGCTATGGATACGCCCTGATGCCGCTCCGCACTCCGGGCAGCGGCCCAATTTGACCACTGGACGAACCGAGATCACCAAGTCAGAGCCCCCGTAACTCGTCTCCTCAACGGCGAAGCCCTGTGGAACCAATGTCGATGCTCGAAATATTTTCCCCATGGTGTCGTCTCCCTTGAAACGACACGAGCAGAATCGGATTCGCCGCCCGCCGCCTGCATCAAATTTGAGTCAGAGCCAAAATTGCGCGCCGCTTGACAGAGTACGCATTCAGTAGACGACGACGCTACGGATACTCTCGCCTTTCCGCATCAGTTCGAAGCCCTCATTGATCTTCTCGAAGGGCAGGACGTGGGTAATCAGGTCGTCGATGTTGATCTTGCCGTCCATGTACCAGTCGACGATCTTGGGCACATCGGTTCGGCCGCGGGCACCGCCAAAGGCAGTGCCGCGCCAGTTGCGCCCGGTGACGAGCTGGAACGGGCGGGTCGAGATTTCCTGGCCCGCGCCGGCCACGCCGATGATGACCGAGGTTCCCCAGCCGCGATGGCAGCATTCGAGCGCCTGGCGCATCACGTTCACGTTGCCGATGCACTCGAACGAATAGTCGGCGCCGCCATCGGTGAGGTTGACGAGGTAGGGGACGAGGTCCTCGCCGATCTCGCTTGGGTTGACGAAATGGGTCATTCCGAATTTTTCGGCCATCGGCTTGCGGCCATTGTTGAGGTCAACGCCGACAATCTTGTCGGCGCCGGCGATCCTGGCCCCCTGGATGACGTTGAGGCCGATGCCGCCGAGGCCGAAGACGACGACATTGTCGCCGGGCTGAACCTTGGCGGTGTTGATCACGGCGCCGATGCCGGTGGTCACGCCGCAGCCGATATAGCAGATCTTGTCGAAGGGCGCGTCCTCGCGCACCTTGGCCAGCGCGATCTCGGGCAGCACGGTGTAGTTGGCGAAGGTCGAGCAGCCCATGTAGTGCATTACCTGCTCACCGTCGCAGGAGAAGCGCGACGTGCCGTCGGGCATGACGCCCTTGCCCTGGGTGGCGCGGATCGCGGTGCAGAGATTGGTCTTGCGCGAGAGGCAGGACTTGCACTGGCGGCATTCCGGCGTGTAGAGCGGAATGACGTGATCGCCCTTCTTCAGGGTGGTCACGCCGGGGCCGACATCGACGACCACCCCCGCGCCCTCGTGACCGAGGATCGCCGGGAAAAGGCCTTCGGGGTCCGCGCCCGAGAGCGTGTATTCGTCGGTATGGCAGATGCCGGTGGCCTTGACCTCCACCAGAACCTCGCCCGCCTTCGGCCCTTCCAGCTGGACCATGCCGAGTTCGAGTTTCTCACCAGCTTTCCACGCTATCGCGGCGCGAACATCCATCGTCAGTCCCCTCCCAGATTCAGGCCGCGAGCTTGCCGCTTGCCTTGGCCACATGAGTCGCGATCGCGTCCATCAGCGGCGGCGAAAGGCAATCATACGGCTCAAGCCCGAGCTCTTTCAGCCGGCCGCGGATGGCGCCCATCTCGGCGGGCGGCGTGCCCTGCTCGATGAGCGAGGAGACGAACGCGGCAAATTCCGGCGCCGACCAGCCGAAATCGTCGGACAGTTCGGTGTGGATGAAGTCGAGCCCGTAGAACGGATGCTCCTTGTTCTCGATCCGGCCGAACATGTGCACGCCGCACTCGCGGCAAGCGTGGCGTTGGATCGCCGCGCTCGGGTCGACGACATACAGCTTCTCGCCATGCTCAACGACATGCACGTGGTCACGCGGCACGACCGCTACGACCGAGAATTTTGCCCCCCCCGGCTTCCAGCACTTGGAACAGCCGCAGGCATGGTTGTGCGCGCTCTGCGAGTCGACACGCACGACCACCTTGTTGTTCGGGCAGTGGCAACGCAGCGTGCCGCCGGCAAAGTTGGCC
Source organism: Pseudomonadota bacterium (assembly GCA_021793055.1). Taxonomy (GTDB): domain Bacteria; phylum Pseudomonadota; class Alphaproteobacteria; order Ferrovibrionales; family Ferrovibrionaceae; genus JAJYTL01. The sequence goes on along the minus strand of JAJYTL010000218.1, from coordinate 2,408 downwards.
GATGCAGGCGTGATGCCGTTATAGATCGATGGATGAAGTGAAATGGCCATGTTTCAGACTCCCTTCATGTTGATTTAATTGCGAAAACGAAAGTTATCCCGTTCGTTATTTATTTCGCACGCCGGCGGGAACGGTGCCCACCGCGCGTACCTTCACGTATTGGTAGGTCACGTGTATCTGATGCGAGGTGAAGAAGCCGGCCCGACTCGGTATTCCCTTCGACTTGCGACCTGTCATCGCGACATTGGTGAATTCTCCCGCGGCGTCACGCCGAGCCACTCAGCAAAGTGACGTCCGCTCTCGAAGTTCGCCGGGTTTACCGACAGCGCCATGCTAATCGCGGTGATCGGCCCGATCCCCGGAATTGTGGGAGCCGCAAGCTGACCGGATTATCCTTGCGCTGATCGAGGAGTTGCCTCTCCACTGCGGCGAGCCTCGCATCAAGATCGGCGATGTGTTCGCCCATTCCCGCGAAGGCCGCTTTCGCGGCTACGGGGATCTCAGGCGCCTCTGCCGGGACAGCAAGCAACGCCTCGACATTTGCCCGCCCCTTGGCGGCGATCACGTCGAATTCCGCCGAATGCCCGCGCAGCGCGTGGATCGCCGCAGTCCTCTGCCCGCGCCCAGTAGTTCCCGATGCTCCACGATCGTCGTCGCCGCCTGTTCATCAAGGCTTTTCACCGGCACCGTAGGCATGCTCGGCCGCGACGCCGCTTCGCCGATCGCCTCGGCATCGTTGCGATCAATCTTGCTGCGCTTGACGAAGGGCTTCACATACTGCGGTAGGATGAGCTTCACCCGGTGGCCCATGGCAATAAGCTGCCGGCCCCAATGATGCCTGCCGGCACAGGCTTCCAGCGCCACTTCGGTCGGCTCCAGCTTGGCAAAGAGCCCCTCCATCCGCGACCGCCGAAGATCACGCCGCAGCACCGGACGTTCCGCCTCGTCGACACCATGGATCGTGACCACATGCTTGGACGTGTCGATGGAAATGCGCTTGTATGCCATGGGACGCTCTTCACCCGGGTTTGTTTCGAGGCCCTATCTTGGCACATCCGATGCGGGGGGGGCCCGTCCAACCCAGTGTCTCGGCTACGTCTTGCGACCCTGGCTGGCCCGCGATTTCCGAGACGACACGTTGGTCTGCGAAATTACCTCCGCAGTCGGCGTCTTGGGGTCGGTCGGGTGGCCAAGAGGTGCTGGGCGGTGTTTTGGTCCGCCGGGCCGGTACTGAGCTGCTGGATGTCGTTCGTTCAGCCTGGGTCCACGTCCTGGAAACATCCGCTCACGCAATGTAGCGGGCTTGACCTCTGCCTGACGAGCAAGACCACGCTTACGCAGGACCGGCATCACGTGCTCGATAAAGTCAACGAAGCTCCTAGGCGACGTCTGATATACAACGTTTATACCATCTATTCCGGCATCTCTCCACATCTCGAGAGTATCAGCAATGGATTCGGGAGTCCCAATAACCCGCGTATTACGTGCAAAGACTTGACCGACATCGCCAATGGTGATCACCTTGCCCGGCATTGCATCTTCCACAAGCGTCACAATACCACGCAGGCCCTCGATGTTCACCGAGGAGACAGGCGTACTGGGATCAAGGCTACCTAGGTCAATGTTGATATCTCGACTAATATGCGCCATTGCTCCCTCAACACTGTTGTACTCGTCCCATTCCCTCGCAAGCCTCTGGGCTTCTTCTTCGGTACTTGCGGCGACAAATGATAGCCCTTGAATATATTTCAGGTCGCCTTTTTTGCGTCCATACTTTTCCACAAGCTGGTTTGTTTCATTGACTAGCTTCTTCGCCGACTGCGGATTTACTGCGACGATGAACGTCCCTTCCGCATGGCGAGCGGCAAACGCCCTACCCGCGGAAGACGCGCCAGCCTGGAACAGTGTCGGTGTTCTTTGTGGCGAGGGCGAAGGCGTGTGGGGCCCGCGGACTTTGTATCTCTTGCTCTCATGATTGATGCGGTGAACCTTTCGATGATCGCTAAATATACCGCGCTCGCGATCGCGGAGAAATGCATCCTCTTCCCAAGAACCCTCCCAAAGCTTATAGAGCACCTCCATATATTCGTCAGCCCAGGCATACCGCTCATCATGCCCAGTCTGGTGAGCAAAGCCGAAATTTTGGTGGGCGTTAATGGAGGCGCCAGTTACAATATTCCAACCGATACGCCCCTTCGAGAGATGATCCATCGTCGAAACCCTGCGAGCAAAATTAAACGGGTGCTCTTGGATGATTGAACTTGTGAAGGAGAGGCCAAATGTCTCGGTTGCTCCGATCAGAGCTGAGATCAGAGTAGAGGCATCGTTGATAGGAAACTGGACAGCTTCCTTACAATATATCTCTTCGGAGCCACGAAATGCTGGGTCAATACCTATCACATCAGCAC
>JAJYTL010000217.1 GCA_021793055.1 Pseudomonadota bacterium | reverse complement strand
CCGGCGAGCGGTAACAGGCTGTCGTGCATATTGTTCACGGCGCCGCAAGAGGCGTCGGTTGTTACCGTGGTGAACAAGGCCGAATTGGCGATGCCGAAGCGAACCTCCTTGCCGACCATGTTGCCGCCGGGCTGCAGCGCGCTCGGCGCTTGGTTGACGTGGTATTGTGCAAATGCCGGGTTGCCCTGCGCTTCAGCCCAGTAGCAGGTGGTGACGCCGGCGAGAAACAGGACGCCCATCACGGCGAAAATGGCCCAGCCCTGTCGTTCGTTCCCCACCATTCGGCCGAACACGTTGGTCAGACCCGCACCGATCGAGAAAATCAGCAGCATCTGAACGAGATTCGTTAGCGCTGTCGGATTTTCATAGGGATGAGCGGAATTGGCGTTAAAGAAGCCACCACCGTTGGTCCCCATCACTTTGATCACTTCCTGGGATGCAACCGGGCCTTGGGCGATGAGCTGCTTGGCGCCCTCCAACGTCGTCGCATCGACATAGGGGTGAAGATTCTGAGGCATCCCCTGCCAGACAAAGAAAATGGCAACGACGACCGAGATCGGCAGCAGGATATAGAGAACGCCGCGCGTGAGATCGATCCAGAAATTACCAACGGTCTGGGCCGAGCGACGCGCGAAGCCGCGTATCAGTGCAATCGCCACCGCAATTCCTGCGCTAGCGGAGACAAAATTGTGCACGGTGAGCCCTGCCATCTGGGTCAGGTAGCTCATCGTCTGTTCAGGCACATAGGACTGCCAGTTCGTGTTGGTCACGAAGCTGACCGAGGTATTGAAAGACAGATCGGGCGTCTCGGCGCCAAATTTCTGCGGATTGAGGGGCAAAATTCCCTGCAAACGCTGAATGCCATAAAGGACTACGAATCCGGCAAAGCTGAACGCCAGCACAGCAATTGCATAGCTGAGCCAGTGCTGCTCGTCGTCCTCACGGACACCGCACACGCGATAAATTCCGAGCTCCAGCGGGCGGAGGATCGGCGTCAGCAACGTCCGCTCACCAGAATAAACGCGTGTCATGTAGCCGCCAAAGGGCTTGGTCATTAAAATGACGAGGCTGGAAAAGATCGCAATCTGCAGCCAGCCAGTGAATGTCATATGGCCCATCATTTCCAATCTCCCCTCAGCGATCGTGCTCAGAATTTCTCTGGCCGAATCAAGGCGTATACCAGGTAAACAAGCAGGATGACCATTACGATGCCGCCAAGGGTCAGGTCAAAAGACATGGCTTCGCCTCACAGGTCTTCGCACGCAATGGCATAGAGGATGCAGGCGCCAAGAAAGGCCGCCGCGATCAGGATGTAGACAGCATCAAGCATGGCAAGACTCCTAGAGGGGCCAATGGAATTACGCTGTCGGTTCAAGTTCCAGAGCGGATCAGACAATGTGGCCGGAGATGACACCAGAAATCACCGCGCCTCATGCCGCGGGCTGCCCTGCTACTCTCCGCTCGTAAACCGCCTTAGAACGCTCGCAGGATATTTCCCTTGGCCATAAAAATTCCATGTGAGAACCTCTGGTGACTCATAAAATTTCCATAAAAGACGAGACAGATGGACCCGCGGATCGGTGAAGTCTTATAATTGCTGGAAAATCTGGTGGGGTGCCTCCTCGCTGAGGCAATGCAAACCAATGCCGGTTGGCGCCGGCATCAGCGAGGAGACACCCCGTGAAGAGAGTACTTGGATCGATGCGCACCCGCCAATCGCTTTCGGATTTGATTGAAGGCCGCCTGTCGTCGGCGGATGGCCGGGCGGAACTGGTGAAGCTGGCGACGCGCCTGATCGTGGAGGAATCGCTGGAGGCGGAAAGCCGGGACGCCCTTGGCCGGGATTACTACGAGCACGGTGCAGCGGCAGGCCAGGGCTACCGCAACGGCGTTCGGCCGGGGTGATTGAAGGCGGCGGAGGGGGTGATCGAATATTCGGCACCCCAGATCGACGACCGTGACGAACCGTTCCAGTCTGACATCCGCGAGCATCTGAAAGGCCACACCCAGGCGCTCGAAGACTTGGCTGTGGAGCTTCCGGCGCGCGGCCTTTCGGTGCGTGACATCGAGGACGCCTTCAAGGACGAGAGCGGGCGGCTGTTGCTGTCGCGGACGGCGATCTCGGAGCTTGGCGAGCGGCTATGGGCGGATTACCAGGAGTTCGCGAGCCGCGATCTGTCGGAATACGATATCGCCTATCTGTTCGTGGACGGGTGAGCCTTTGCGCCACTGGTCCGAGCAAAGGCGAACGCGGAGCGTATCCGGCCGGGACAGCGGCGGGAGCCGGTTCTGGCGGCCTGGGGCTTCTCAGCCGCGGGGAGTCGCGTGCTTCTGCATCTGATGGCCGGGTCTAAAGAGGACCGCGAGACGGTGAGCGCGTTCTTCCAGGACATGCGGGCCCGCGGGTTGGGAGACCCTTTGCTGGTCGTCTCCGATGGTGCGCCGGAGATCATCAAGGCGATCGAGATCTGCTTTCCGAGATCGGAGCGGCAACGCTGCCTGGCGCATCGGCTGCGGAATCTCGCGGCCAAGGTGCCGGAAGACACTTGGCCCGAATTCAAGGCCCGGGTAGTTGCCTCGTACCAGGCGCCGTCGCGGGCCATCGCCCGTGAGCTCGCCAAGGAGGTGGTCGAGGACTACGAGACCGAACTGCCGAGCGCTGTTGCGTGCTTCCTGGACGACTTCGAGGCCTGCATCGCGCACCTACGCTTGCCGGTCACCCACCGCCGAGCGATCAGGACCACGAATCTTTTGGAAGACGGCGATGCGTCGGTAGTGAACGGCTATTTGAGCTAAGTGCTTAAGCCTTAGGTCGGTCGGCGCTTGCCGCCGTACGTTTAGAAGGATTAGATAGACACTCACGAGTATACCAGCGTGACCTTGGAGCCAGCGGCGGGAGTAATGTCCAATTTCGTGGGATGGAAGGGGTTGCTCGACGGCTGGCCATCGTTCGGGCGCCCCCGGCGTTATCCGATCGCAGCCTACTCCGAGTTCATGCCGCCACCGCGTGTCGGGCGCAAGCCCTATGGCACGTTTGACCCGATGCCCTTCGACGACCGGGATCCCTTCGGCTGGCCGGTTCCGGAACATCAGGAATCACAGGAGCTCGGTCCCGGTCTCGCCAGCGTCGCGCGCGAGCTTTTGCGTTGTTTCGACCATCTCGGCAGCGGTCGGCCAACCCACGGTATCACCAAGGCCGAGCTGGCCGGCAATCCCTATTGGCCCGAGATTCTCGCCTCGGCGCTTCCTCTCGCGCACGAACGCTATGTCACACTTCTGCCGCTCGCGCTTTCCCGCACCCAGGACGACAAGGGTCGGGTCCGGTGGACGCTCTTTGGGGCGAGTGAGCAGGGGCCGGCCAAGGCGTTCTGGCAGGGTTTCCGCGAGGCGCCGGGACGGGAATGGCCGGCCGAACGTATCCTTCGCTTCTTTCGCAACCTTCTGCATGCAGTCTATGGCGAACAGGAGCCGGATTTGCGGAAAGTGGGCTTTCGGGTTCTCCCTGAAATCCAAGCTCCAGACTTTCCCTATTGGGGCGACGCGCCTCTACCTGACCTTGTCCGGCCCCTCATGCTTACCCCAGACGAGCCCGTGGAATCGCTTCGCTACCTTTTGACGTTCCGGCCGTTCGGCACGCTGCCAGAGCCCGTCCAGCGCGCCTATGTGACGGGTCGGTTGCATCTTCTGCCGTTTCCGGGAAGTTTGGTATTCTGGGGCGCGGGCCCTTACCGCCGGCTCGCCAACGCACTGCCGCGTGGGATGCAGATCCCCTTATTGCGTCTCATACCGCGGCATGAGCAATGGCATGGAATGCGCGTTCCGCAATCGGGCTGGCTCCATGAAGCACGGCCTGGCGGGCCAGAGCCGACTGAAATTCACGGTGCAATGAGAAACACCTTTAAGCGTACCCATCGCTGGACGCGGGTGCTTCGCCATGAGGACGAATTGGCCTTGACGACCCGCGAAGAGCACATGACACATGTTCTCTTCAGCACCCATCCAGACGACATCGGCCTCTATGGCAAGCCGATGGCACGCAACGTGCAACTCTGGTCGGACAGCTTTGATCTCCTTCTGGATGGGCCAAACGCCAGCCGGGCCGACATCGAACAGGCACTACGTACCGTCCAGCGAGGCGGCATGTTCGGCTATCGTTTTTACTTTCCGCCCATGCGATGCGGCAATTACGAGGTCTTCTGGCACCGGCCGCTGGCCGCCTATTGCGATCCGGGAAGCCGCGAGGCCGTAGTGCTTTCCGACGGCCCGCTCGGCTATCTCACCGCCTACGCGGCTGAGGGCGCTGCCGCGGAAGGGACTTGCGATCATTCAAAATCGATCGAGCTCTGGCCGCGGCTACTGCGGCGCGAAGCAGAACATCTTGCCCTATCTCTTTATGGACCGAACAAAGACACGCGTGCCCCAGCCCGGAACCAGGCTACGGGCGCCAGCAGGACTGCCAACCACGCCGATCTTCTCAATATAGAGAAGCTTCTCGCTGCTAAGCGGCTTCTCGGCGACCAACCGCTACGGCCTTCGTTTGCCCGGGCACTTCTCACGGCACCGAGGGATCAATCTTTGCACGAGTGGTTGGCGACCCTCACTGCCTCGACTGAAGTCAGGGGCGGGAGCGCGGCTCGCTCGCTTCTCAGTTTCCTCCATGCCACGATAGCGACGGAAGCTGCGGCGCCGGCACCTGCCCTCACCTACGACCGAACCGCGCGCAGAAGGTTCGAAGTTTCCTATTGGAAGACCATCGCCTACCTTGCCGAGAGCCGGTATCTGACGAAGAACAACGCCGATTGCGTCGATGATACGGTGACGCGAAAGGCGCTCCGCCATCATGAACGTGACCTGGACGCGCTCGGCGACTTCATCCTCGGTTATTATCGAAGCACCATCGCCAAAGCGGCCATGACGGGCGGCGCTTTTGCCGGAGAACTGCCGTTTCTCTGGCAGACTGATCTCGACTATTCGTGGATGGGCGGATGGCGAGGTAACCAAGAGGGGGCTGGCCACGAGCGCAATCTCATGGTGGTCATTCCCGGCCGCAATCGAGGCGAGGCCATCGTGATGGCCGATCACTATGACACCGCCTATATGGAAGATCACTACGAACGGGCACGCCACGGTGATGGCGCCCGCCTTGCGGCTGCCGGCGCCGACGACAACCACTCGGCCACGGCAGCGCTCATGCTGGCGGCGCCGATCTTTTTAGACCTCTCGCGCCGTGGACAGCTTGCGCGCGACATTTGGCTTATACATTTAACTGGCGAGGAGTTCCCTGCCGATTGCCTTGGCGCCCGTCATCTCTGCCAGCACCTTGTAGAAGGCTCCCTGGAACTCCACCTGCCTAACGGCCATCGCCGCGATCTCTCCGGCAGCCGCGTACGGGGTGTCTACGTCCTCGACATGATTGCACATAATAACGACCGCCATCGCGACATCTTCCAGATCGCACCTGGAAACGACGCCGAATCGTTCTGGCTCGCCAACCACGCGCACCTCGCCAACATGGTCTGGAACGCGGGCACGCAACGTTGGAATCGCCACGCGTCCCGCCGCCGCCTCCCCCGCGGACATCGGAGCCCGGACGGGAAAAGCATGCCCCGTGTAGCGCCATATCTCGCACTACACGGCGAGGTGCGGCCAAGCTTCGATCCGCGCAGCACTCTCTTCAACACTGACGGTCAGATTTTTTCCGATGCTGGCGTCCCAGTGGTTCTGTTCATGGAGGACTACGACATCAACCGGACCGGCTATCACGACAGCCTCGACACCATGGCGAACATCAATCTCGATTATGGAGCGGCCTTGGCGTCCATTGCGATCGAAAGCGTCGCTCGAGATCG